>NZ_JBHRUG010000013.1:23677-154979 GCF_042646605.1 Litchfieldella rifensis
AAGTGGGCATCGCCGAGACGTGCACGCAGGCGGTTCTCTAGCTCGAACTCCTCGCCAGCGGGGACAATGACCAGCCATTCGTCGGGCGACAGCCATTGGATGGAGCGTTCGCCGGAAGCATCGAGCGCGAGCCCCTGGGGCTGGCCGGGCAGAGTGATCCCCAACTCCTCACGCAGCGCTTCGTCGAGGACGATAGTACCGCCGCGCAGGATCAAGTGGCCGAGCAATGGCCGCTCGCGCAATACAGCCCCTCTCCTACCGTCAGAAGCCGGAGTCGGAGCCTTGGAACGCTGGTACGAGTAGGCCAGTGGCGATTCGACCGCCACCGATATTTCGGGGTGCGTATCGAAGGTTTTGATGTTTTGGGCAACCGAATTAGGCATGCAGGCGCTCCCCCTTGGGATCGTAGAAGACATTACTAACGATTTCGGCCTCGTGAACTTGTCCATCCGCCATGGGCAGATAGACGGTCTCGCCCATCTTGTGATGGCCGCCCTTGACCACTGCCAGAGCGATGCCGTGTCCAAGAATGGCGCTGTAATAGCTGGAGGTCACATGGCCAACCATCGGCATGGGAATCGGATGCTTCGAATCGAAGACGATCTGGGCGCCCTCCTCCAGCACCACCTTGGGATCCTTGGGCTTGAGCCCCACCAGCTGCTTGCGGTCGCTGCGCTTGGTGTCGGGGCGCGACAGCGCACGCTTGCCGATCCACGAGAACGGCTTGTCGTAACCGATTGCCCACTGCATACCCAGGTCTTCCGGAGTCACCGAGCCATCGGTGTCCTGGCCGGCGATGATCAGCCCTTTCTCGGCGCGCAGCACGTGCATGGTTTCGGTGCCGTAGGGCGTCAGGCCATACTTGTCGCCGTGCTCGAAGAGTGTCTTCCACACGTGCATGGCGTAGTTGGCCTGGACGTTGATCTCGTAGGCCAGCTCGCCGGTAAAGGAGATGCGGAAGACCCGTGCCGGTACATCAGCGACCTTCCCTTCACGCCAGTCCATGAACTTGAACTGATCCTTGTCCAGGTCAATGTCGGTGACTTCCGACAATAACTTCCTGGCATCCGGCCCGGTCACCGTCATGGTCGCCCAGTGGTCGGTAACCGAGGTGAAATACACCTCGAGCTCCGGCCACTCGGTCTGGTGCCACAGTTCCAGCCACTCCATCACCCCGGCCGCACCGCCGGTGGTGGTGGTCATCAGGAAGTGATTCTCACCCAGGCAGCTGGTGGTACCGTCGTCCATCAGCATGCCGTCGTCCTTGCACATCAGCCCGTAGCGCACCCGCCCGACAGCCAGCTTGGCCCACTTGTTGGTGTAGATACGGCCCAGGAACTCACGAGCGTCTGGCCCCTGGATGTCGATCTTGCCCAGGGTCGAAGCGTCCAGGACACCTACCCCCTGGCGGACGGCCAGGCACTCCCGAGCCACCGCCTCGTCAAGCGTTTCGAGCTTGCCGTTCACCTGGCGCGGGAAGTACCAGGGACGCTTCCACTGGCCGACGTCCTCGAACTCGGCACCGTGCTCCACGTGCCACTGGTGCAGGGCGGTATAGCGCTCGGGATCGAACAGCTCACGGCAGTGACGACCGGCGATGGCGCCGAAGGTCACCGGCGTGTAGTTGGGACGGAACACTGTAGTGCCCACCTCGGGAATCGTACGTCCCAGGCAGCGCGCGGCGATGGCCATGCCGTTGATGTTGCCAAGCTTGCCCTGGTCGTTACCGAAGCCCATGGCGGTGTAGCGCTTGACGTGCTCAATGGACTCGAAGCCCTCGCGGGTGGCCAGCTCAATGGCCGCCGCGGTGACGTCGTTCTGCAGGTCGACGAACTGCTTGGGCGCACGCAGGGTCGGCTTCTCGTGAGGCACCTGGTAGAGCGCGCAGGCGGCTCCTTCCCGGCGGACATCGACCTGGGGTAGCGCGATGGCCTTGGCCGGGCGGCCTAGGGTATCCAGCGCCCGCAACGCCATGGCGATGCCATCGGCCAACCCTTCGGCCAGATCATGCACCCCCCGGGCGCTACCGGCGGCGTGCACCCCCTTGACCAGGCTCGGCACGAAGCCGAGGATCGCCTCGTCCCAGGTCGGCCGGGCGCCGGTGTGCGACGCCAGGTGGATCACCGGGCTATAACCGCCGGAACTGGCGATGGTATCGCAGGCCAGGGTCTCGGCCTGGCCGGTGACCTTGAAGGCGTCGGCGTCGATGGTAGCGACGAGGGCGCCGCTCACGCGGGTGCCTCCCTTGGCCTCGAGCACGGCACTGCCGGGGATGACCCGGATGCCGCGGGCGCGGGCCTGCTCGACCAGTTCGCCATCCGGCGAGGGGCGGGCATCGACGATGGCCACCACCTCGCGACCGGCCTCCTCCCAGTCCAGGGCCGCCCGGTAGGCGTGATCGTTGGTGGTGGAGAGCACCAGCTTCTGCCCCGGCACCACCCCGTAGCGCCGGATATAGCTGGACACGGCACCGGCCAGCAGGTTGCCCGGCACGTCGTTGTTGCCGTAGACCAGTGGCCGCTCGTGGGCGCCGGTGGCCAGCAGCACCTGACCGGCGCGAACACGATGCATACGCGAACGTACCTGGCGCCGCCCGTCCTTGATGGGAGCCGTCTCGCCGAGATGCTCGGTGCGCCGCTCGTGCAGCGTCACGAAGTGGTGATCATGGTAGCCATTGGCGGTGGTGCGCGGCAGCAGAGTGACGTTGTCAAACCCCGACAACTCGGCAATCACGTGCTCAGCCCACTGGGCGGCGGGCCGGTGGTCAAGGAGCTCGCGGCTGTCCAGCAGTGAGCCTCCCATCTCCTCCTGCTCGTCGCAGAGGATCACCCGGACCCCGCTGCGCGCCGCCGTCAATGCCGCGGCCAGGCCAGCCGGTCCCGCACCGATCACCAGCAGGTCACAGTGCTGATGCAGATGATCATATTGGTCGGGATCGCGCTCCATTGGACTGCGTCCCAGGCCGGCGCCCTTGCGGATGAACTTCTCGTAGGTCAGCCACATCGAGGCCGGCGCCATGAAGGTCTTGTAGTAGAAGCCGGGCGGCATGAAGCGTCCGCCCAGCTTGCCGACCAGGCTCATGACATCCCGTTGTACGTTGGGCCAGCCGTTGGTGCTTTGTGCCGTGAGGCCGTCGAACAGCGCTTGCTGGGTGGCGCGCACGTTAGGCACCTGGGCCGCCTCGGTGCTGCCCAGCTGGACCAGCGCATTGGGCTCCTCGGCACCGGTGGCGACGATACCGCGCGGCCGCGAGTACTTGAAGCTGCGGTTGACGATGTCCACCCCGTTGGCCAGCAAGGCCGAGGCCAGGGTATCACCGGCATGGCCCTGGTAGCGCTTGCCATTGAAGGTGAAGCTAAGACGACGGGAACGATCGATGCGACCACCGGCTTGAAGACGATTCGGCTGTTGCTGGCTCATGCCCGGACTCCTGCTTGCTTTGCGGCTTCTTCCGACGCGGACGGCTGTGTCGCTGCGGGCGCATACGTCTCCGCGGTGATCGACGGCTGCTCACCCATCTTGTAGGTCTCGAGGATCTCGTAGGTCACCGTGTGCCGCGTGATATTGAAGAACTTGCGGCAACCGACGGCGTGCACCCACAACTCATGGTGGACACCGCGCGGGTTGTCGCGGAAGAACAGGTAATCGCCCCACTCTTTGTCCGAGCAGGCGTCGGGGTCCGCGGGCCGCATGATGTGTGCCTGACCCTTGGGGTGAAACTCCTCTTCCTCGCGGTGTTCGCCGCAGTAAGGGCAGTAGATGTAAAACATGGTGTTTGTTCTCCTCGAGGAGATCGCTAGCGCGGCAAGGGCCCCGCAAGGACGCTATGAATCCATCCCTGGACGCTCGGCTTTTTCATCCCTGAAAAAGACGCCTTGCTTGGCCCCTTCCCCGCTCGCTGATGTTGTTCTGGACCTGATCCTGGTTAGTGAGCTACGCCGGCAGCGCCATGCTCGTCCACCAGGGCACCGGTATTAAAACGATCGATGCTGAACGGCGCGGCAAGGGGATGCATCTCGCCCTTGGCCAGGGTCGCGGCGAACACATGGCCCGAGCCCGGCGTGGCCTTGAAGCCGCCGGTGCCCCAGCCGCAGTTGAAGAACAGCCCCTTGACCGGCGTCTTCGACAGGATCGGGCAGGCGTCCGGGCAAGTGTCGACGATGCCGCCCCACTGGCGGTTCATGCGCACCCGCGAGAAGATCGGGAACATTTCGACGATGGCCTGCAGGGTGTGCTCCACGGTGGGATAGCTGCCGCGCTGGCCATAACCGTTGTAGCCGTCGATGCCGGCGCCGATCACCAGGTCGCCCTTGTCGGTCTGGCTGATGTAGCCGTGGACATGGTTGGACATCACCACGGTGTCGAGAATCGGCTTGAGCGGCTCGGACACCAACGCCTGCAGCGGATGGGACTCCAGCGGCAGCCGGAAGCCGGCCATCTTCGCCAGCACCCCGGAGTTGCCGGCCGCCACGCAGCCCACGGTCTTCGCCTCGATGTCGCCGCGGTTGGTGTGCACCCCGTAAACGCGGCCATCGCGGATCTTGAAGCCGGTGACCTCGGTGTTCTGCAACAGGTCGACGCCGAGCGCATCGGCAGCCCGTGCATAGCCCCAGGCCACGGCATCGTGGCGGGCCACCCCGGCCCTCGGCTGCCAGGAGGCACCCAGGATCGGGTAGCGAGCGTTCTTTGAGCAGTCCATGACCGGGACGATCTCCTGGATCTGCTCGGGCGTGAGCACCTCGCTGTCGATGCCATTGAGACGATTGGCGTTGACCCGCCGCTGGATGTCACGCATGTCCTGCAGGGTGTGCCCCAGGTTCATCACACCGCGCTGGGAGAACATCACGTTGTAGTTGAGGTCCTGCGACAACCCTTCCCACAGCTTCATCGCGTGCTCGTAGAGCGCCGCTGACTCATCCCATAGGTAGTTGGAGCGCACGATGGTGGTGTTGCGGGCGGTGTTGCCGCCCCCCAGCCAGCCCTTCTCGACCACCGCCACATTACGGATACCGTGCTCCTTGGCCAGGTAGTAGGCGGTGGCCAGACCATGGCCGCCGCCGCCGACGATGATCACGTCGTACTGCTTCTTGGGCGTGGGATTGCGCCATTGGCGCTCCCAGTTCTCGTGGTGGCTCAGCGCGTGCTTGACCAGCCCGAAGCCTGAATAACGTTGCATACGGATTCTCCTGACGGATGGATTCAGGCGAGGGACGTCTCGCTAACCGCGCCGGTGCCGACCGATGCCGTGCCAGAGACTGGGTGGCGCTCGCAAAGCTCGGCCACCTTCTCGCGCACCTCGTCCTCGACCGCGTCGGTGCTGCGGCGCTCGGCCAAGACATCGATGATGTCGCAGATCCAGCCGGCTAGTTCGGCGCACTCCGCCTCATCGAAACCGCGGGTGGTCACCGCCGGGGTTCCGAGGCGCAGCCCGGAGGTCACGAAGGGGCTCTGCGGGTCGTTGGGGACAGTGTTCTTGTTGACGGTGATATGCGCCCGGCCCAGCGCCGCGTCGGCGTCCTTGCCGGTCACGCCCTGCTGGATCAGCGACACCAGGAACAGGTGGTCATCGGTGCCCCCGGAGACCACGTCGAAGCCACGCTCGACGAACACTTGGGCCATGGCCTTGGCATTGGCGATCACCTGGGTCTGGTAGCGCACGAAATCCTGGCTCATGGCCTCCTTGAAGGCCACCGCCTTGGCCGCGATCACGTGCATCAGCGGGCCGCCCTGCTGGCCCGGGAACACGGCACCGTTCAACTTCTTGTACAGCGCCTCGTCGCCGTGGGCGGAGAGGATCAACCCACCGCGCGGGCCGCGCAGGGTCTTGTGGGTGGTGGTGGTCACCACATGCGCATGCGGCAGCGGGCTGGGGTACAGGCCGGCGGCGACCAGGCCGGCGACATGGGCCATGTCGACCATCAGGTAGGCACCGACCTCGTCGGCGATGGCACGGAAGCGCCGCCAGTCGACCACCCGGGAATAGGCGGAGAAGCCGGCGATGATCAGCTTGGGCTTGTGGCTGCGTGCCAGACGCTTGACTTCCTCGTAGTCGATCTCGCTGGTGTCGGGGCTCAGGCCATACTGCACCGCATGGTAGTGCTTACCGGAGAAGTTCGGTGCAGCGCCATGGGTCAGGTGGCCGCCATGCGCCAGGCTCATACCCAAAACGGTGTCGCCCGGCTTGATTAGTGCCATGAACACCGCGGCGTTGGCCTGAGCGCCGGAATGCGGCTGGACGTTGGCGTAATCGGCGCCGAACAGGTCGCAGGCGCGCTCGATGGCCAGACGCTCGACCACGTCGACATGCTCGCAGCCGCCGTAGTAGCGCTTGCCGGGATAGCCCTCGGCGTACTTGTTGGTCAGCTGGGTGCCCTGGGCTTCCATCACAGCGCGGCTGGTGTAGTTCTCGGAGGCGATCAGCTCGATGTGTGCCTCCTGTCGCGCTACCTCGTCGGCGATGGCGGCGGCTACTTGGGGATCAAAGTCATGAAGGCGTGCATTAGGCATAAGTTGCTCCTTGTTATTGAATAAGAGTTCGAGAGCCTCATCGAGGAAGTTATCGACCGCCAATGATCAGGACAAATTTGAAATGCTTATGCGGCGATAAGTTGAAAATTCATAAAAACAAAAGCGAGCCCGGGAGCTCGCTCTTGCTAGAGTCGATAACGTCAGTTCTTGCCAACGGTATTCAGATAATCCACACAGCGATCGACGGATTCGACATCAGCGAACTTGGCATCAATATCGAAGAGATTCCAGGCCACGGCACCCGGCACACGATCTCCGATGCACTCCTTGACAGCAATGGTGCGAAAACCATCAGCCAGGCCGTCGCAGAGGGTGGTGCGCACACAGGCAATCAGATTGAGACCATTGCAGCATGGAACAGGGCTTATGTCAGCCCAAGTTTCAAACTATTCCGAGGCCTTCTGTATCAATAACTTCACACTTGACATTGAGCTACTTTGTCACTGGACACAAAGCAACTACGGCCGACATGACGCCGACCGTAGCAGAACCATATCAAACACTGAGTTTTTGGAAGGCAGGACGTGGCGTCAGTAGCGAAACCACAATATAGCAAGCTGAGGAGACGACACACCCTGTGAGTGGCCCGATCAGCCAGCCGACATCCGCAAAGAGCATCATGTACCCACTGGTGCCAAATCCGGCCAGCATGGCCACCAGTGCGCCCCAGGGCGAACCTTGCCAGAAGGTCGATATGAACACCGGACCAATCATGCTGGCCAACAATGTGCCTGTGCCGAGAATCCCTAGCCAGGACAGCATGAAGGGTGGTGCGTAGAGCATCATCAACAGTGCCACTATGCCAAGCCCGAGAACAGCCGCACGATTGATGAATAGTGCCAACGTTGCGCTGCTGATCGAGTCCTTGAACAGTGCCAGTCTCATGTCATGGGATGTCGCAGAGGCAACGGTATGCAGCAACGAATTCGCTGTGGACTTCATGGCAAAGATGATGAAGAGCGTAATGATACCCTGCAGGGCGGGATGCATGAAATTTTCGAGATAGACCGGCATGGCGTTGTCCGGGTCGGCCAATTCCGGCATTTGCATCCTGACATACAAGCCGACGAGCGGTATCAGGCTCAATAGGGCACCAAGAATGGCCACGTATATGCCGACCTTGTGGAGCTTGACATCGGGCTTGAAGGCTAGAAATCGAATCGCCATGAACGGCAACACCGCGGCGAAAAGAAAAGCATAAGGCAGCACCAGGAATACCGTGCCAGGATGATCGCCGTAGTGGGCACCGGTAGTTGGATTGAGCAGCTCCGGGTCGATGGCATTCAGTGAGGCTTCCCAGGACGACAGGTCCACCGATGTAACTAGCTGGACAACGATTATTACCGCAGCGAGCGCCATACCACATACCATCACCGTGTCTGTCCATGCCACTGCGGCGAGCCCTCCTAGCATGGTATAGATGATGATGACACCGACCATGAGGGAAGCGCTCTGATTGAGTTCGATACCCAGCCAACTGGCTCCCAGCAGCCCGACCGCCTTGATCTGACTGGTCAGGAAGACCAGCAACAAGATGATGGTGATGAAGGCTGCGACCCCTTGTACCACTCGTCCCATGGTCCCGCCGCCGTGGATTTGTGCAATATACTCCGGAATGGTATTGCTACCCATGTCGACCGCCTTACGCTGCAGAAAGCGGGCGAAGTACAACACGGCGATCATCATGGCAGGGGCGAAGAAGAAATTCCCGAGCACCTCGATCGCCCCGAACTGGTAGGTAACGCCGGGTGATCCCATGAAGCCCCATCCGCTGAAGCCGGTCGCCACGATGGTGCCTGCACCAACGAAGGCACCCAAGGAGCGCCCAGCAACAAGGAATCCCCCTTCGTCCCCCCTCTTCATCATTTTCGATGATAGATAGCCCAGGAATATCAATAGACCGAAAGTCAGTATCAGGAGGCCCCAGTTGAACAGCTTGAATGAATCCACGGCTGCATTACCCCTCTTGTCTCTTTCGTTTTATTTCTCGGCATAAGTAGGCCGCCCCGGCATGAACAATCATGTAGACTGTCAATATTAAGAAGGTCATTAACACCCAGGAATCCATATTTCATCCTTTTATTATTGATTAATTTCAAGAACAAGATGGAGGTCTTGCTCAAAGTCATTCATCAAGGTATTTTATGATTCTTCATGCAACCAATTTGAAAAGCAAATGCAGGCATCACACATGTCAATGAGGCAATTATGAAGAACATCCCAACAGATCTCTTGAGGACATTCGTAACCATCAAGGACTTGGGAGGCTTCACCAGTGCAGGCGAACTTCTTGGCCGCTCACAACCGGCCATCAGCCTTCAGGTGAAGAAACTCGAAGAGATCCTGAACACCAAGATTTTCCTGAGAGGCTCGAGCCTGGAGCTAACCGAGGATGGTGAATATCTCTACGAAGCTGCACGTCAGATCCTTGAGATAAACGATCAGATCATCGCCAAGATCAGGGGAGACAATGTATCTGGTAAAGTTAGACTCGGCATACCCAACGACTTCGAACTGGCATTTCTCCCCAAGGCGCTACGAAACCTGTCTCGTGTATACCCAAACATTATCGTGGAAGTTGATAGTGAAATCAGCAAGGTGATACTCCAGCGATATCAGAAGGGTTACTATGATATTGCCTTGGCTATGGAGCGAGCCAAGGTAAATGATGAGAGAGACTCTCGCGACTACCGCCTGGAAAGCCTGGAATGGGTTTACAAGGATAGTCGACTTATCGACGGATATGATGATCCTATTCCCTTGATCGCTTATCCCCAAGGGTGTGTCTACCGTTCCATCATGGAAGAGTCCCTACAAGAGCACCACCATCCTTGCCGGTTCATGTATACGAGCACCAGCCTGCTGGGGATATTTTCCGCCGTCGAGGAGGGGCTCGGCATAACCGCAATGGCGAAATCGGTGATTCCCGAGCACCTGAAGCATGCTGCCAGTTCCAAGAGCCTTCCCGAGCTGGAAAGAGTATGCATCGGTTTATATTACAAGGAGCGGGAGCTCAACATCGCGTCCCGCCACGTGCTTGACTTCCTGCGCTCCGGACTGGCCAATATCTAAAGGGGGCATTGCCGGAGCCTCACGGCTGACAATGCCCCCATGCTCAGGAGAACGTCTCGGCAATCTTCTCTATACACTCAGCGAGTATCCATTCTCCCTTTTCGGATGTCGCCTGCGACGGGGACGACAAGGTCCCTGAACTCGGCACCCAGGTCGGATCGGGAGGAAAGACATCGTAGGGTGGAAACTCCGCAGGCGGAACATCGACCACCTTCGACATGTCCACCAAGTCGGGATGAATTCTCAGCATGATTGAGGTTTCCAGCACGCCTCCATGCTCGACCGCCCACCCTGAGAATCCATCGGGGAACACCTTCTTGACGGTAGCCTCACTGATAAAGTCCCAATAGGAGAGCAGGACCACCTTCAGCTCTATCCCTGACAGCCTGGCGTACTTCACGGCACGGTCGGCCGCTTCGACCAGGAACATGGAGTTCTCGAAATGCCCATTGATAATGAGAAACTCCCGGTTCCCGTGCTCCAGGAAGGCGAGAATCACATCATAGACATACTCCTCCAGGGAGCGACCACTGACACAGGTAGTCCCCGGGAAGAAGTTCCCGCCTCCCGACTTGACCTGCGACTTGTAGCCATAGGCAATCGGGGGAGCGACCAGCATATTTTTGCTACGCTCGGCGACCCGGCAGGCAATATGTTCCGGAATCAGTACATCAGGGTTCAGGGACATATGCGGTCCATGCTGTTCGATAGCGCCCACCGGCATCACTATCTTGCATCTCCCATCCTTCACCCTGTCGTGATAGGACACCCAGTCCATTTCCGCTAGCTTGACCTTCTTCATCAACCCTTTTCTCCCGCAAAAGATTTCACCGAGTATTGCTGGCGAAAGTAGCTATCATTCTGAACGGCTCGCAGAATCGAATAGGCCATCAGGAGCATGATCACCGAGAAGGGCAATGCCGACAGGATGGCGGCAGTCTGCAGGGTCGACAACGCCCAGGCGCCTCCCACCAGCAGCAGTACGGCTGCGATGGCCCCCTCCATGACACCCCAGAATACGCGGTGCCTGGAAAGCGGGTGCGGATCCCCCTCACTGAGGATGGTGGTAATGACAAGGGTTCCCGAGTCAGACGAAGTGATGAAGTAGGTTGCTACCAGCACCGTACCGAAGAATCCGGCCAGCACCCCGACGATGCCAACGTCCATGGCCGTGAAGGTAGCATAGAGCGCCAGAGAGACATCGTTGGCGACGGCGTCTGCAATGCCCCCGCTGCCAAACAGCTCCTCGTAGATCGCCGTGCCGCCATAGGCCGATAGCCAGACAAAGGAGAGCAGGGATGAAACCCCTACCACGCCGAGGATGAATTCACGGATGGTTCTGCCCCTCGAGACCCTCGCCACGAAGACCCCAACGAAGGGAGCCCAGGACATCCACCATCCCCAATAGAAGACGGTCCACCAGCCCTGCCAGGAGTCCTGCCATGACTCGGCACCATTCGCTGCGGTCACATTGCTGCCGGTATAGAAGCTCAGGGGAATCACCGACCTGGCATAGTCACCCACGGAGTCCAGAAAGCCGCCGATGATGTAACGCGTCGGGCCGAAGATGAAGAAGAAGGCGAGCAGCAGGAAGGTCAGCCACATATTGGCCTGCGAAAGATACTTGATACCCCGCTTCAGTCCCGTGAGAACCGAGATGAGTGCCAGAACGGTGATCACGCCGATCAACGTGACCTGCACCAGATTATTGACAGGCACATCCCATAGATAATTAAGACCAGAATTGATTTGCTGAACACCCAGCCCCAGAGAGGTTGCGATACCAAAAAGGGTGGCAAAGACGGCAATGATATCGATGAGGTTACCAATCCACCCATTGACCTTCTCCCCCAGGATTGGATAGAGCGTGTAGCGGATGCTCAGTGGCTTACCATATCGATAGGCCATCAAGGCCAGGCCGAGGGCAACGATGCAGTAGATGGCCCAGGCATTGAGTCCCCAGTGGAAGTAGGCGAGACGCATGGCGACATCTGCGGCTTCTCCGTTGCCTACCGCCGACGAGAATGGTGTCCCGTGCGAGAGATGCATGATGGGCTCAGCGATGGACCAGAAGATAATGCCAATGCCTTGGCCGGCCGCATACAGCATCGCAAACCATGTAAAGTAGCCGAACTCCGGCTTTTCATCCTCTTCTCCCAGCTTCAAGCGCCCATACTTGCTGAAAGCCAGGGCCAGGAGGAAAATCAGGAAGCTCGCCGCCAGGCCGACATACCACCAATTGAAATAGAAGGTCACATAGGTTCTTCCCCTGTCGATCAGCCCCGTCGCTGCCTCGGGGAAGAGTATGGCAAGGGATATAAAGGCGACCATGATCAGTACTGATACCATGGTAACCAGTGGATTCACCCCCCTAAAGGGGCCTGAGTGAAGGACCATACCGAACACTCCTATAGTCATTGTTCTTGTGCAAAAAGGGGGCCATGCCCCCTTGGATGCTACTTGATGATGTTGTGGTTCGGGCCATACGGGAATGCAGTTATGTTCTCGGCTCCGTGCTCATTGACCACCAGGATGTCGTGCTCGCGGTAACCACCGGCCCCGGGGCGCCCATCCGGAACCATGATCATCGGCTCCATGGAGACGACCATGTTGGGCTCGAGTACCGTCTCGATGTCTTCACGCAACTCCAGCCCCGCCTCACGGCCATAGTAGTGGCTCAGGGTGCCGAAAGAGTGGCCGTAGCCGAAGGTGCGGTACTGCAGAAGATCATGCTCGGCGAAGATATCATTGAGCTCGTGAGCGATGTCGCAACAACGTACGCCGGCCTTGATCAGCTCCTGACCTCGCTTGTGTACCTTGCAATTCACTTCCCATAACCGCAGATGCTCATCAGAGGCATATTCGCAGAACAGGGTCCGTTCCAGGGCTGTGTAGTAGCCGGAGATCATCGGGAACGTGTTAAGACTCAAGATATCCCCTGGCTTCACTCGGCGGCTGGTCACCGGGTTATGGGCGCCATCGGTGTTGATGCCGGACTGGAACCAGACCCAGGTATCCATCAACTCGCCGTTGGGGTAGGTCTTGGCGATCTCGCGGACCATGGCCCGCTGGCCAGCCAGTGCCACCTCATACTCCGGCACGCCGGCGGCGATAGCATCACGTACCGCGACACCGCCCACGTCGGCGATACGCGCTCCCTGACGGATCAAGGCGATCTCCTCGTCCGACTTGAACATGCGCATCTTCATGGTCGGCACGCCGATATCGACCAGTTCGACATCGCCAAGGGCATCGAGTAGCTTCTGCTGGTTCTGTAGGGTGAGGTGGTCGAACTCGACGCCGACCCGCTTCTTGCCTTCACAGAGCTGCTTGACGGCCTTGAAGAAGTTGTCCTTCTGCCAGTCGGTATAGACGATGTTATCGCCTAGGCGGTTACGCCGATACGGCTGCCCGCCGTCGATGTTGGCCGTCACGGTGGTGAAGTTGTCCTGGGTCACCACCAGGCCGTAATCCCGTCCAAACTTGCAGTACACGAAGTCACTGAAGTAGTTGATATTGTGATAGGAAGTTAGAACCACAGCATCAACGCTATGCTCAGCCATATAGCTGCGCAATTTATCGAGACGACGCCGCATCTCTTCATCAGAGAATGTGGGGACGATCTTTTCGCCGTTGGGAATTTCAATGAGGGAAGGAAGTTGCATGTTGTTCTCCTGTGCTTTGGTTAAGCAACTTTCAAGGTAGGTTTGGACCCGACCTTGATCGAAACGCCATCGGCATTAGCCGATGAGTCTTTCTCTGAAAACTCGAACAGCGCGAGCTTATAGCGCTCTTCGAGAATTCTGATAACTCGGGTTATATGGAAAAACTCATCATCTTTGACCATCAAGTCGAAACTAATCAATCTGACACCGGAGAGGTTGATGGCGTAGGATCCTTCTACTCGGAGCATCGAGGAAATTTCCTTCTTCAGTCCTCTGGGCATCATGCCGGCGGGAGCCGATCTCTTGGCTCTAAGAATCAGTGTCCAGTTCTTCATATGGCCTCCACCGCCTGGTTACTGGACGAACTATCGGCATGGAGTGACTCGAGAGCAAATTACAAGTCCAAATGTGCCCATTGGGTCGACCAATGGGCATATTTTTCAATGGATTAGATATGAGATGAGAGAATAATCCCGCAGTCGAGCAAACACCGCGCGCCCGGCGTTACCCCAGTATCAGGGTATCTCGACTCGACTGCATGAGGACAGAATATGGAATGGCCAACCCGAGTCCAAAGCGCTGGTGTCGGCACCTGACACGTGAACTCGAAGGCTGCCATGGGTTCCTAGCGGTGAAACTGTTTATGCTGCTCCGGCTGCCAGAGGATGGCATCGATATACAACTGGGATACACTTCCATCGGGCAGCGGCCAGTCAATGGTATCTCCCACCCGCAAGCCCAGCAGAGCGGCTCCAATAGGAGCCAGTATCGAAATAGCATCCTCGGTGCTTGCAAGGGCATGTGGGTACACGAGCGTACGTGTCAACTGACGCTTGCGCACCAGATCGGTGAAGCGGATGCGGCTGTTCATGCTGACCACATCCTTGGGCACCTGCTCAGGATCCACGACTTCACTGCGTAAAAGCTCGTCTTCCAAGGCTTCCGCTACAGGCCAGTCCTTGTCATCGGCATTTTCGATCAAGCGTTGAAGCCGTTCAGCATCCAGACGATTGATAATCAGGGATGGGCGTGATGACATGATTCTCTCCTCGATCCCAATCAACGGGTTATTAACAAAGGCTATCAACCAACTAAAAAGCCCCTCCCCACAAAGCGGGGAAGGACTCTACTTCGTTCGACTTTACGGTATTTCTCGAGAGCGTGACAAGAGAATACTACGATAAGCACTGCCCGGCCCGTGCAAGCAATCTTTGATTAACCCCGTTCAGGTGCCACTTCACCTGCTTCCCGGCGGGCATCATGCCTCGCCTTGTTGCTTCTTCCAGTCGGCAAATGACAGGCGCCAGTGCAGGCACCAGCAACCCTTGCAACCATCGTAGGCGCCCAATAGCGCATCGAAGTCGCGCCAAGTTGCCTTGGTTAGCGGTTTGAACGACAAGGCCATTGGTACCTCCTTGTTCCATTCTCATAACAGAGATTAGACCGCCCGTATGATTATCGACTTATCGTGCCCTGACTGGTGAAAAAGCATTCGCCTCATGGCAAGCGCCACGCTCACAATAAAAAACCCTCCGAAGAGGGCTTAGTGTTGACGACAATCTTAGGGAAGCACTGAACAAATACCTGTTCGGGGGTGGCTATGCTACAGGCAGCATGCCCACTCGCAGCAGCGGAAACTCCGTGTCCTAGCTCATGCCATCAACGTATCGTGGCCGTGCTGCAGCTGACGCTGAGCCTCGTCCAGCGTGTGGGTCTTGCCGCTCCAGGGCAAATGCTCGCCTGCGCGGTGGATATGGTATTCGACCTGGCACTGGTCCTCGTCGTCCAGGATCTCGTAGCGGTGGATCTCGTCACCGAACTCGTTGCACCAACAGTCGGCGTGGATCTTGCTCCAGTACATGGTGATCACCTCTGTAGGCGCATCAGCGCCAGGATGCTCCAGTTCACGACAGCGCGCTTGCCTTGGCTTTGATCTGGTCTGATCGGGGGGCTTCGCGCGGCCCCGCAGCACCTTGCTCCGGAACGCCTCATGACTGCCTTTGGCGAAGGAGGAAGAAGCTGAGATTGAAGAATAACCACCCTGCCGTCACCCCGAAGGCAAGAACAGCCGGCGATTTCGCGGCCATTTCCGGATTGGTCAAGATTACCTCGGCCAGTAGAGTCCTTACCGAGGATGCGCTTTGGCACGCTACCGCCACGAAGCAGCACGTTTTCGCTTCCCCTTTCCAAGCTTGGAGGGATGCCAGCTGTCGCCTCCCTCAAGCCCGAGAAACAATTTCACACATTTTGTTACATATCAGATTAGACCAGAATGAGGGGGCGTGTGTAGTTATTAGGAAAAAAACAATAGTGAGACCATTCGATAGTGCCTGTGGTCTTGGGCTTCGAGGCCAACTCCCGGACGGCGGGAGCCAATAACGGGGAGGCGCCGACGGGCTTGCAGAGGTCGCAGGTTCATATTCAATTTCTCTGACTTACCAACAGCATGGAAAACCGCCACTTACGGTCCATACTCTGAGCATAATGCGCCCATGCAGGTAGGAGACAACGATGGTCATCAGGCACGCTCGTCAACTCACCCGAGGGGAGATCTCTGCCACCCACGAGGGAGCCATCCTCGATTATCCTTATGTCGAAACAGAGCACGAATCATTTTTCGAGGTGACAGAGAAACAGGCGCTCGGCATCCGTCAGGCCTTGGCTAAAGATGAGACCGCATGGGTGAACGGTCAGCGTGTGCTTGAGTTATACACCAAGCCAAGGCAGCACTGAATGCCGCTGACTCTGTTCGGTATACGGGTTTGATGGTTGATGGGGCATTCTCCAATTCTGCCTAACGGGTTCCTCCTGCAATAAGTTCGCTTGTGGTTGTCACCGTGCCATAAGCGAAGGCCAAGGCTGCCATCATCGCAGCGTGGACCTGAGCCGCTGGAACTGTCGTTCCGTCGAATTCAAGATCGAGCGTGGCACAAGCATCATGGATGATGGTCGTCTTATAGCCGAAATCCGAGGCCGCCCGACTGGTCGCGTCGATACACATGTGGCTCATGGCGCCAATGACCACGACCTCTTCGATACCCTGCTTATCCAGCATCTCTTTCAGGCCCGTCTCAAGAAACGAGTTGGGATAATGCTTCAGGAGAACCGTTTCCGATTTCAGGGGCTCAACAACCGAGTTAATTTCTGCCCCCTCTGTGCCGGGATTGAAGAATGGCGCATCCGGATCGGTGAACTCATGTCGAACGTGGATGATCAAATCCTTTGTCGAACGAGCGTGTTCAATGACCGCAGCTGCATTCACTGCTGCCTTTTCAATACCTACCAGCGGCAACTTGCCGTTGGAAAAGTATTCATTCTGAATATCGACGACAATAATGGCACGTTGACTCATATCTATTCCTTTGTCTGAATTTAAAACATGTCTGCTTGATAGCTGTCTTGTTTGACTTTAACTAAGCCGATGATTCGATACTTTTTGTATCGATGATAATTTCATTGAGCCTTGAATCTCAGGAGAAGAAATTTCGAATGGCCACCGCGATTTCCTCTGCATGTGTCTCCAGAGCAAAATGACCGGAGTCGTAGAATAGAATCTCGGCGTCAGGAATATCGCGTTTAAAGGCTTCGGCCCCCGGGGGAAGGAAGAACGGGTCATTACTCCCCCACACTGCCAGAAACGGTGGCTTGTGGGTGCGGAAATATTTCTGGAACTCAGGGTAGAGTGCAACATTAGTCTTGTAGTCACCCAGCAAATCGAGCTGGATGTCATCAGCTCCAGGGCGATTCAGGTAGTAAGCATCGAGCGTATAGCCGTCAGGAGAGACTTTGGTAACATCTGGCACGCCATGCGTGTATTGATAATAGGCCATGTCCAGTGTAATCACGCTGCGTAGTGCTTCGCGGTTCTCATCTGAGGCATTCTCCCAATACGCGCGAATTGGGTTCCAGCCATCACTCAGTCCCTCGGCATAGGCGTTGCCATTCTGAGAGATAATTCCGGTGATACGTTCCGGATGGTGGATAGCCAGTCGGAAACCGATCGGCGCGCCGTAGTCGAAGACATAAATCGCGAAGCGTTTGAAGCCGATGATCTCGGTGAAGCGCTCAATCGTATCCGCGATGTAATCGAAGCTGTTGACCTTCGGATTGTCGGATTGTCCGAATCCCGGCAGATCCGGCGCAACGATATGGAAGCGGTCGGAAAGCAATGGAATCAGATCGCGGAACATATGACTGGAGCTGGGGAAGCCATGAAGCAACAAAAGCTTCGGTGAGCCCGCCGCCCCCGCTTCCCGATAGAAAATCTCCAGCCCGTCGATGTTGATCGTTTGATAGGCAATGTCGGTCATGGTCTGTTGCCTCCTTTGAGTGAAGCTCGTCGAAGCGTCTTGACATCATCGCCCTCCGGTAGTCGACTTGACCATTGTCGATATCGACATAATCAGGGGCGATTACGACACATGAGCACCAACTACCCGATCGAGATTGGTCTTTTGCTCTATCCGGAAGCCCAGCTTTCGGCTGTTCTCGGCATGACAGACCTGCTCGAGCTCGCGAACCGGTTCGCGGTGCCTCAGGCAGAGTCGACCGGCAAAGCCATTCGGGTCAGTCATTGGCGGCAGGAGACTTCTGAAGCGCTGCCCAGCCGGGTCTTCGATACGATGCCGGAGAAGGATGGCTCTCCCTCGGTGTTGGTCGTGCCACCCTCTTTGGGCGAGCCTGCGACGCCTGAGATTGCCGCCCCCTATAGCGACTGGCTGCGGCGGCACCATGCTGCAGGAGGCACCTTGGCCTCCGTATGTGCAGGAGCTTTCGTGCTGGCCGAGACGGGACTTCTGGACGGACGCGTGGCGACGACACACTGGCTGTACGAGGAGCAGTTCCAATCGCGTTTCCCAAAGGTGCATCTCGATGTCGACAGGCTCATCATCGATGACGGCGACCTCATCACGGCTGGAGGCGCGATGGCCTGGACGGATCTCGGCCTCAAGCTGCTCGACCGCTTTCTGGGGCCGAATATCATGGTAAAAACGGCACGCATCCTGCTGGTCGACCCTCCAGGGCGCGAGCAGCGCTTTTACAGTGTTTTCTCGCCGAAACTGTTGCATGGCGATGCAGCCATCCTGAAAGTGCAGCACTGGTTGCAAGAGACCGAAGCCAAGGACATAGCGCTTGGCAAGCTTGCGAGCATCTCGGGGCTACAGGAAAGGACGTTTCAACGCCGGTTTCACAAAGCCACCGGCATGACGACATCAGAGTACTGCCAGAGGCTCCGTGTCGGGAGGGCGCGAGAATTCCTACAGTTCAGTCGCCTTTCTGTCGAGAGCGTTGCCTGGGAGGTCGGCTACCAGGATCCAGCGTCGTTTCGCAAGGTGTTCGCACGGATCGTCGGTCTACCGCCAGGAGAATACCGCCAGCGCTTCGCGGCCGGGTAACAGTTGATTCGCTCGAGATGATATGAGCCTTCTGACCAACATGGCGAGGCTCAAGAGTTGGGCATTGCAATGAAACATAAATGACGGACAAGTAATTCTGGAACGCGGTTTTCAGTGCACACCATGATCGCCATTGGCTTGCGCATGTGAGTAATTATTCATTTAATTATATTATCCTGTATTTTTCAGTGCGCAAGTACAGCATGCCTTGGCGACCCAGTAGACATGACTATTACGATAATCATCACCCTGCTGAGGGTTCCCCTATGCAGTATCCGTAAGAGTGATCTGCCAGGGATTTACAGTCATCATAACCAGTTAATTTTCATTAGGCCTTTAAGACCAGTAGATGGCAAACTTTTCATTAACTTTAGCAACGCAAATTAACTATGTAAAAATGTGCGCACACTAGTTACAGATTGTTTATAATAATTGCTACTTCCTGCCGCACTATACCACCGCTGTGGGATCTCGCTACAGCTGCCGATGCCATGCCGACAGCCGACCTGATCAAGGCTTCTGCGGCAACGTTCGAGGAGTCAGCCATGACACCGTTACGCATCGCTACACTTGCCGTCTGCATCGCACTTCTGATGCCGATCACCGTCCAGGCCGGATCGTTAGAGGAGGACGTCAGCGCCGCCTACGCCGAATGGGACACTGCTTTCAACGAGTCCGATGCCAAGAGCCTTGCGGCCTTCTATACCGAAGACACACTATTCCTGCCGGCGAACCACGACATCATCCAGGGACCCGTGGGGGTCGAAGAGTTCTTCGCCGGTCTGTTCGCAAACGGCGTGACCGAGCACAAGCTTGAGCTGATTGGGGTTACCAGCGAGGGGGGGCTGATCGTGTCGAGCGCAAAGTGGTCCGCCCAGGGCACAGATGACGCGGGCGCACCAGCGACCTTCAGCGGGGTAGCGACGCACGTCTTCGAGAAACAGGACGATGGCAGCCTGCAGTTGAAGGTGCATACCTTCAACTAAAGCGTCCTCGAGCGCGATGGCCTGAAGGTGCTGCGGTTGGCGATCGGGTTGGGTAGCTACATCTCTTGCTCGTGCAGCGCAATCTTTAGTGGGCCATCCTCCAGCGGTTGGCCCCAACCATTTCCATGGACAAGCTCATGAATCGGCAACCGAGAGCGCCAGCCTTTGGCCTCGAGCTCCGGCCGTGGGAGAAACTCGCTGACGTAACCAAGGCATAGATAGGCGACCGGATATACCTCATCCGGAAGCTCGAGGGTCTCTGCCAACCGTTCCTGGTCCAGAATGCTCACCCAGCCCACGCCAATCCCTTCGGCCCGGGCCGCAAGCCAGAGGTTCTGGACCGCCAGGCAGACACTGAAAAGGTCCGTCTCCAGGATGGTGTTGCGTCCCAGGACATGAGGGCCGCCGCGGCGCCGATCGCATGTGATGCAAAGATTGGTGGGGCTCTCGAGGATACCTTCGAGCTTAAGGTGGCGGTAGAGATCCGCCCGTTCACCGGCGTAGTTCTCGGCGGCCTTCTGATTCTCCTGTTCGAAAATCACTCTGACCGCCTGCCTGACCTCGAGACTATCGATGACGATGAAATCCCATGGCTGCATGAACCCTACCGAGGGAGCATGGTGCGCCGCCTGCAGAAGTCGCACAAGGACCTCGGGTGGGATCGGATCGGACAGGAATTGCGACCGCACATCACGCCGCTCACGGATGGCGCGGTAAAGCCCGTTCCGTTCAGCCTCGGAAAAACCTTTGTCGGACGTGTTCATCGATAGTTGTTGCTCGTGTTGAGAATCATCGGAAAAAACCACCCTACTTGCCTTACAGCCGAGCGATCTGCGCTTTTACATCGAGTCTCCCCAGTGTTCCAGCAGAAGGTCAATAAACAACTGAGCCGTGCTTGACAGACTATGGGAATGACTTCTGACCAGCCCGATCGTACGCTGGATTCTCGGCTCCGGCAGTTGACGGGAACAAAGAGTTTCATGATCCGGCCCGGGCATAGTCATCTGGGGAAGGATCGCGACACCGAGTCCCGACTCGACCAAGCCAAGCGACGTGGATAGGTGCTGAACCTCATAGAAGCTGTTCAAGCGAATTCCCTCCGCGGCCAGGGAATTGTCGAGCAATGTACGATTGCCACTGTCGCGGCTGACGGTAATCAGCCGTACTTCCTCGAGATCCGACCACTCGATGCGCTCCTTTGCTGCCAAGGGGTGGTCGGACCTGAGCGCCAGGACAAAGGGATCACGCAGCAAGGGAGTGAACGATACATCTGAACTTTGCGCACTGTACATGTTGATGCCAAAGTCCGCCTCGCCGTTGATGACACGCTCCAATCCTTCATTGGCACTGACATCAAGAATCCGGATGCGAATACCCGGCCAGGCCTCGCTGAAGACACGAATCACGCTGGGGAGAAAATAGAAGGCCGCCGTGGGCAGGCAGGCGATGGTCACAGTGCCCTTCTGATGCGTGGCCAACTCACGAATCCCCTGTATCGACGATTCGTACTCCTCGATCATGCGCCGTGCACGAGGCAGAAAATCCGCTCCAATCGGGGTAAGGCGGGTTCGGCGAGTGGTTCGCTCCAGCAGTTCCACTTCCAGCAACTCTTCCAGTTTCTGGATTCGGCGTGTCAAAGCAGGTTGGGATAAATGCAGGCGCTGCGCCGCTTCATGGAACGTACCCAACTCAGCAACCTGGATAAATGCCTGAAGATCAAGGAACTCGAGTCTATGCAGCATGCCAGTATTCTTGCATCAAACAAGGGATATCAATAACACTAGCACATTAATCCATTTTACACATTAATTCAGATATATATTTGCATTTGAGACATCAAACGACCACTGACATGCTGTCACCACGATCTCCCAACGTGGAATGACAAAACGATGATGAACAGCATTCCTTGCATGATCATGCGTGGTGGCACCTCGAGGGGGCCGTTCCTGCGAATGAGCGATCTCCCTTCTCAGCAGGAAGAACAAGCCGAGATACTGCTCAGCCTCATGGGCTCGGGTCATGCCTTGCAAATCGATGGCATCGGCGGGGGCGACCCTCTGACAAGCAAGGTCGCCATCGTGGAACGTTCCTCCCACCCGGAAGCCGATGTCGACTACCTGTTTGCCCAGGTCGACGTCTTCAACCGGCGCGTCGATTTCAATCCGAATTGCGGAAACATGCTGTCAGCGGTTGGCCCATATGCGATCGAAACGGGATTGGTGGAACCTCGGGATGGCAAGACCATCGTGCGAGTTCGCAACCTGAACACACAGCGCCTGATCGAGTGCCATGTACCAACCCCCGGACGCCAAATCAGCTATGAGGGCGACACCCGTATCAGTGGTGTACCGGGAAGCGCCGCAGGCATTCAGCTCAGTTTTCTGGATATCGTCGGTACCAAGACCGGCGCTCTGCTACCAACCGGCAAGGCCATCGACACCATCGGGGACATCCCGGTTACCTGTCTCGACGCAGCAACGCCAATCCTGATGATTGCTGCCGAAAGCCTTGGACTTAGCGGAAAGGAGTCGCCCGCCGAGTTGGATGGTAATGCCGCCTTGCTCGAGAGGCTCGAGACCATCCGGCGTCAGGCTGGCAGATATATGGGCCTGGGCGATGTCAGCCAAGGCGTATTACCCAAGCCGGTATTGGTATCCCCTCCTCGAGATGCCACCAGCACGTTGGGCACTCGTTACTTCGTCCCCCACCGCTGTCACAAGGCAATCGCCGTCACTGGCGCGATTGCTGTCGCCTCAGCGGTCAGCCTACCCGGCACTATCGCCAACCGCATTGCCGTTGGCGCTGGTCGCTTGGCATCGGGCGGTCCTTTGTCGCAGATCAGGCTCGAGCACCCTTCCGGGTATATCGATCTCGACATCGCCCATCGTCACGGCGATCCCCATGATATTGCCCGTGTTTCCCTGATTCGCACCGCCAGAAAGATCATGAGCGGGACAATCTTTTATTCGTCCACTCGAGATGTATTGACCTCTCCGGTCGGCTGAGTGTTGCTAGCTCAACCAGGCCTCCCAACCACGACAACAAGCAAGGAGTCTCGCCATGAAACATATACAACCGACAACGTTTCAGGCTTCTCTCGGCCGCCTCAAGAAAGCGGCCATTCTCGGACTGGCTGTCACCGGTATCGGCCTGCTCTCTTCCACGGCATCCTTGGCACAGGAGGAAGTGCCGGGGAACATCAAGTGGACCATCCCCTTTGGTGTCGGTGGAGGTACCGATGTGTGGGCACGCTTCTTCTCGCCCTGGCTCAGCAAACAGCTGCCGGGAGAGCCGACCATCATGATCGACAACGTTCCCGGCGGTGGCTCCATCAATGGTGCCAACCTGTTCGCCGTACGCGCCAAGTCAGACGGTAGCGACTGGCTGGGCACGTCGGCCTCGACCCAGTACCCCGCCATGCTGGACGATCCCCGCGTGCGCTATGACTACAGCGAGTGGGCTCCAATCTTGGCCACACCCACGGGTGGCGTCGTCTATGCCCAACCCAGCCTGGGAGAAAATGCCGAGACGGCCCTCGAGGCCATGCTGGCACAGCCGGTCAAGCTGGCAGCGCAGAACCCGACTGGCGTCGAATTGCCGGTGTTGATCGCCTTGGACATGCTGGGTGCCGACGTGCAGGCCGTCTTTGGCATGCGTAGCCGAGGAGAGGGCCGATTGGCGTTCGAACGCGGCGAAGCCGACATCGACTTCCAGACCACTTCCGCCTACCTGAGTAATGTGACGCCGTTGGTAAAAGCCGGCAAGGCCGTACCACTGTTCTCGCTCGGGGTCCTGAACGATGAAGGGAAAATTGTCCGCGACCCGGCCTTTCCCGATTTACCCACCTTCAACGAGGTCTATCAGGAACTCAACGGCGAGGCACCGTCGGGCAATGCCTATGAGGCATTTCGTAAGTTCTTCGCCTCCGGCTATGCCCTTCAGAAGCTGATCATGGTGCCCAAGGATACCCCTCAAGCCCTGATCGATACTTACCGTCAAGTGGCCCGCGACTTCGTCGATACCGAGCAGTTCAAGCAGGAAGCGGCTGCACAGTTGGGCCCCTATACACCGGTCATCGGGGACACCGTCCAGCGGCACCTCGATGATGCCATGTCCATCGATGCTGCTACGCGTGAATGGCTCGCCGATTGGCTGAAATCGGAGCACGGCGTCGAGATTTGACACCACGCGGGGTTCCGCCGGACCCGCAAGGGCCGGTGGTCCCCGGGCTCCACTCTCCTACACAACACGAGAGCCACACGCCATGTTCGATATCCTTTTCTCCAGCCTGGGACATCTCTTCACCGTGTCCCACCTGCTCTACATGATGGTGGGGGTACTGGTCGGTCTGGTCGTCGGCATCATTCCTGGTCTGGGCGGCATTGCCGGGATGTCATTGTTGCTGCCCTTTCTGTATGGCATGGAGCCCACTGTCGCCCTGGGCATGCTGATGGGGCTTGTCGCCGTGATTCCCACCGGCGATACCTTCGCCTCGGTGCTGCTGGGCATTCCCGGCTCCAGTGCCTCCCAGGCGACAGTGATCGATGGTTTTTCCCTGGCCAAGCGCGGCCAGGCGGCACGGGCATTGTCCAGTGCCTTCCTGTCGTCGATGATCGGCGGCCTGATTGGTGCCATTGTCCTGACCGGCTTCATCCTGATCGCCCGCCCCCTGGTACTGTCCTTTTCCTCCTCCGAGCTGTTCATGCTGACACTGCTCGGCCTGTCGATGGTGGCAGTGCTCTCGGGTCGCGACCTGTTCAAGGGGCTTGCCGCCTGCGGCCTAGGGTTATTGATCGGCGCCATCGGCATGGCTCCGGCCACCGGCGAATTTCGCCTCAACCTCGGCCTCGACTATCTCTATGACGGCCTGCCTTTGGTAGTGGTCGGTCTGGGGATCTTCGCGCTACCGGAAATCATCGATCTGCTGGTCAAACGCGGCGCAATCGCCAGCGAACCCTGCAGGCTTGGTGAAGGCTGGCGACAAGGGATCCGCGATGTCGGTCAGCAACGTGGACTCGTGGCACGTTGCGCCGGTATCGGCAGCCTGGTGGGCACGATTCCTGGCTTGGCCGGCTCAGTGGTGGATTGGCTGACCTATGGCCATGCCGTGCAAAGTGCCAAGGACAAGTCGCAGTTCGGCCAGGGGGACATCCGCGGCGTTATCGCCCCGGAGTCCGCCAACAACGCCTGCGCTTGCGGTGCCATGGTACCGACCCTGCTGTTCGGCGTCCCCGGCTCGGGCACCGCTGCAGTTTTCCTGGGAGGCTTGCTACTGCTTGGCCTCCAGCCCGGGGTGGGAATGATCGAAACCCATCTGGATCTGACCTACACCATCATCTGGTCGCTGGCCTTGGCCAACATTCTGGGGGCCGCGCTATGTCTGGTTCTTGCTCGCCCAGTGGCCAGCCTGACGAGGGTACCCTTTGCCATACTGGCGCCCCTGATCACAGTATTGATCATGTTCGCAGCCTTCCAGGCCACCCGTGCCACAGGTGACCTGCTCGCCTTGGGGGCGGTCGGCGTATTGGGAGTCCTGTTCAAGCAGGCAAACTGGTCACGCCCAGCATTCCTGATCGGTTTCGTACTGGCCCCGGGAGCCGAGAGCTATTTCTATCAGGCGGTCCAGTTCCAGGGGGCCGATGCGTTCCAACGTCCCGGCGTGTTGATCATCGGTTCCCTTATCCTCGCGGCCCTCTTCATTCCCATGCTGCGTTCACTGTGGTCCAAGCGTCGCCAGACCTATTCGGTAGGAGCTGCATCGACGGCTCGCGCCGAGCCCCCGACCCTGGGCGCCATCGACGTAGTGCTCTTCGTCGCGCTGCTCGGCACCGCCGCCTTTGCCTGGATGGATGTCGCCGACCTGTCCTTGATCGGAGGCATCATGCCCCGGCTGGCCATTGCAATACTCGGGATTGCCTGCCTGTTGGAGATTGCACGTTGTCTGGTGCGTCGCCCCGAGTGGCAGCATCAGCCGCTACGGCAGCAGGTAGCCTGGCTGGCAGGGTTCTTCGCTCTGGTAGCGATCATGCTGACGCTCGGCTTCATCACCGCGGCGACGCTGTTCTGCCTAACGTTCCTGGTGGCCATCGCCAGGCTCAAGCCCTGGACCGCCGCTGGTATGTCACTGGGAGTCACAGCCTTCCTGCTCGGAATGGCTCAGTTCCTTACCCTGACGTACCCGAGCGGTCTGATCGATCCTTGGCTATTTGGCTGAGTCCCCTTTTGGCAGATACGTCCTATACAGACAAGGGCTGGCACGATCTATCGTGCCAGCCTCGCATTCCCTGGAGAATTCCACCAATCACGCCTATCAATCGCGGCTAAAGCCGCTCCAACATCAGTACCCTTGCATTGATGGGTAAGAAGGTTGTTCAGGGCTTGAAATGCTCCTCGCCGTTGATGCGCTGCCTGACGCGTGAGGTCTCGTAGTAGATCTGCTTGCGCGCGCGGTTCTGGTTGCCCAGGGGGCGATGCTCGGGCAGCGCATGCCAGGGGTTGATGGTCAGTTCGCGGGCCAGCCGGTCGCGCTCGGGGGTGGCGAATGTCTGGCGCGGAATGCGCAATCGTGCCACCGGGATCTCCGGCGAGGTCCAGATCACCGAGGCGTCCTCGATGGGCATGGTCACCGGGTCTTCCTGGAACTGGATGCGCATCTCGAAGACCACCTCTTCGACCTCGTCGAGGGTGCGAAGCATGGCGAGGCGCAGGTAATCGTCCGGGGCCGGCAACGGGACTCGCGATTGGCTCGCCAGCAGCGGCACGAAGCGGTACTTGACGGCCCGCCCCTTGCCGTAGAGATAGGGCACGCAGCTCCAATAGCTGGCTTCGAAGGGGCTGCCGTGGGCCTTGGCGTAGAGTGCCTGCAGCAGCATGTCGAGATAGTGGGAATCGAAGGGATTGAGGAAGTACCACACCGGCAGCCCGACGCCGATCAAGCGCTGCAGCTTGGCGTTCTCGAACACGTCCGGGGTGGTGAAGGTGGGTGCGCTGATTCCCGAGAAGTCCTGGGTGTGATCCTCGTCGTCGAGCAGCGTCTCGCCCGGCACGCCGCTCAGCTTGACGCCGAGGCTCAGCACGCCGTTGTTGCGAATGTCCGGGGTCACTCGCGGCCCCGGCCCACCGAAGCGTACCCAGGCGTCGAAACGACGCGGCTCGCGGAACAGGCCGATACGCAGGTCGTCGGGCAGTTCGAGCACCTCGAACTCGGCCTCGAGCAGGCCATAGGTCTTGGTGTTGCCGGCCCGCTCGGCGGTGCCCTGGCGATAGGTACGCAGCAGGAAGGCGGTCATCTGTTCGGTGATGCGCCGGGTCACTTCCTCTTCCCCGGCCAACCGTCGCTCTGCGGCGATGGCCAGGTCGGCGTCGATGGCGTGCCGGCGTCGCCGCCGCAGAATGATGCCTTGCACGGCATCGGTGGCGGGTTGCTGGAAGGCACGGTCGAAAACGTTGCGCAGTCGCGTAAAGCGCCGGGTGACACCGATGCCCGTCTCCAGGGCGACATTGAGCCCCCGCGCGCTGCGTAGCCACCAGGTATCCGGCAGCAGCGTCGCCGGCATGGCCGGAGCACTGACGGCGCTGGTCAGACGGCGCGGCGATGCGGCCAGGTAGCGCAGCGCCCGCAGGCCCGGCATGAAGAAGTAGGCGCCGCCGCGCACCTGCACGAAGCGCGGCAGGTCATGGCAGCGCTGTCGCACCGGCTCGGCAGGGACGGTGAAGGTCGCCTGTCCTTCACCGCGCGCGCCGATCAGCGGATCGCTGTCGGCATACAGGCCGGCAAAGTTGGCATTGTTGACCCACGTCTGCTGGACGAACTCGAACTGGCGGCTGATATCGGCATTCAGGCACAGGAACAGCAGGCCGCGTTCCGCGCCGTCGTCGGCGGCGGCCAGCAGATCGTCCGGCGTCAGGCTCTCCGCCAGCGGCGGTCCGTAGGCTCGGCCACGACGCAACAGCCGATGGCGGCGATTGATCGCCAGCGAGTCCTCCGTGCCCGGCTTGGGTGGCAGCATGTCGCGCGGATTGGTGCGCCGGATATGCGCGCCCAGGGGACACTTGAGCCCTTCGGCATCCTCATGGTGGTAGCCGAAATCGTTGTCGGTACCGTCCCCCGCCGGCTGCTGCGGCGCCTTGACCAGTGGCTCGCCACCGGGCCAGCGCCCGACCATCTTCGCCGCCAGCGCCAGCCGCGCCTCGCCATCGGGAGTGGCCGCATCGAGCCACGACCAGAAGCCGTGGACGTCCTGGCTGAGCTGGCGGAACACCAGATAGCTGCCGTTGCGCCCCAGGTCGTGCAGGTCGCTGTCCAGCGTCACTTCCGGCAGCAGGTCGTCGGGATCCTCGATGGGGTCGACCATCGGCCGCATGGTGAGCTGGTCGCGCGCGTTGGGGTAGCCGAGGACGAATTCCCCCGGCGCCACCCGCTGCCGCTCGTCCTGGCTCGTGCTGACCCCGGCCAGCTTGGGTTGCGAGATGCCGTCGCGAAAGCCGAAATGTTCCTTGCCCCCGGGCAGCGGCTGGCTGGACAGGGTCTCCAACGCCTCGATGCCAGCCTCGGCGAGGGCCTCTCGCTGCTCGGCCAGCAGCGCCTCGAGTGCCTCGGGCGTGGCGGCATAGCACATCAGCAGCGCATGGATCACGCTGCCCCCCGGCCCGCCCCAACGCCACTGCTCGGGGGCACTGTCGCCACTGTCGCCGAGGATGCGGCTGCGCCGCGACGAGCCCGCCAGGCCCTCGCGGAATTCGCGGGAGAAGCCCTTGAGCGCCTGCCAGGAAAGCTCCAGATGTTCCAGGCCTGGCCAGGTGAAGGCCAGATGCACGCGGCTGCTCCCCTGCGGGCGGCCAACCGCGGCGCTGGCGATTCCTTGCGCCGTCCTGCCCACCCAGCCCCGGGCCAGCTCGGGATCGCCGAAGGCCAGCATCACGAAGCTCGCCTGGGGCAGTTCGCCGTAGCCGCTGAGCACGACACCCTGGATATCGTCGAGATCGAGATGTTCGTCGCGAGCTGACATGGCATCAGAACCGTTGCAGCCAGGCGCGACACTGCGCCTCGCTCATGGCACCCGACAGGCCGGCACGAATGGCCGCGTTGTTGGCCACATTGACTGCCGTCAGCCCGGCATAGGCGGGCGCCTGGTACCACACTGCGGTGGGAATCTGGTGGTCGCGATAGTAGGCCTTGAAGGCCTGCTCGTCGTTGGCGCCACCGAACAGCAGATAGCGCGTACGCGGCCAGCCCACGCCGTTGCTGAACACCAGGTTGAGGCCGAAGGCGACCCGCTCGATGAAGTCGTCCTGGTAGCTCTCCGGGCTGCCGTCGAAGTTGCTGAAGAAATACACTCGCGCGCCGTTGTCGATGATCACCCAACGCGCGAAATGGATGGTGTCGATCTCGGCGAGCTTGCCGCGATAGAAGACCCACGACACGGCGAGCTGCAGCAGCCACAGGGCCACATGCAGCAGCACGCGCCGGAAGGGGCCGGGCTGGATCAGTCCCACCGCCGACAGTTGGTTGTGCACGCCCTGGTCCTCGTCGGCCTCGAGGGTGCTGACATGCTCGTCACGCGGGCGGCGGTTGTGGACGCTATTGGCCATTTCGTGCAGGCGCAGCACGAGCACCGTCAGCAGGGTCAAGGGCAGCAACAGCACGGCCAGGGCCAGACCGACCAGTGCCACGCCAGCCAACAGCGACCAGCCCTGCAACCAGCGCCAGCGACCGGGTCCCGAGGCCGGTGTCAGGGCATCGCACAACTCGTCTCGTGACCCCACGAAGCGAATCAGTGCCTGGCGGATGGCCGTGGCGGGGAGCCCCTGCCACTCCTTCTCGTCCAGGTAACGTTGCAGGGCATGGTGCAGACGGGCTTCCAGGCTCACCTGGGCCACGCTTCGGCCCAGGGTATTGACGTAGAAGGCGCCCACTCGATGCTGATGGTCGGCCAGATAGCGCCGCGTTTGCTCGGCTCCCGCCTGCGCCGGGAAATCGCGGCAATGGCCGAGCAGTTCGTTCAAGCCCTGACCGCCGACGGCGGCCATCTCGGCGAGATGGGCGTCGATATCGCCATCGAGGTTGGCGGTCAGCACCAGTTGGGGGGGATAGCGTCGCCCCGCCCGGCGATAGGCCTCGGGCAACAGCACCCAGCGGGCGAAATGCACCTTGTCGAGTCGCTCGAAGGGCAGGATGTCATTGCCGCCCGGGTCCTGGCGCATCCGCTCGAGCAACGCCTGCAGCGACGCCTCATGCCCGGGACGGACTTCCATGACCACGTTCAGTGCTGACTGTCTCATCATCGATCCATCCCACATTCCAGACCTTGCTCAAGCGTCGGCTCTTAGGAGTCTAGTCAGACTTTGACATGGCAGCGTAAGAAAACCGTTGACTATACTCACCCAAGTCTCATCGCCGATCCACGGGCCTCCACTTGGAGCCCGCGCCTCGGGACGCTTCGCAGGGAGATCAGCCGGTATGTCACCTTCGCTTCTGGGCGCCACACGCCCCGTTTCCGAGCCCCCGTCCCGCTCACTTGCCCGTCCAGGCTGGCGCCACCTCATGCTGGCGGCCATGCTCTCGACCCTGTCGGCATCCGGCGCTACGCTGGCCAGCGCGCAGGACTCCCCTCCTCACCCCGAGGCGGACCAGCCCACCTGGCTGGAGACCTGGGCATCACTGCGGGCCTGCAAGCGCCTGGTGGCCGGTGGCCTTCGGGACGTACCGGATGACCGAGCCGACCGCTTCCTCGGCAAGGTGCAACAGGACACCGCCCATTGCCGAGGCGGGCAGCGCGCCCTGGAAGCGCATCGGCACGATACCCCCTGGGTGGACTGGCAAACCTATTGGGCCACCGGCGATGGTGCCTCACGCAACGCCAACTACGACGACGGCTGGATTCGCTCCCTGGTCGGCGGGCTCGGCGAGCGGGTGCACCTCAACCCCAACGACCGAGGGATCGACGGCGCGTTGCTGGACCTGGAGTACCAGCGGGTCGAACTGATCAAGTTCAACCTGTTCGACAACTACACCTACCGCGAGTATGTCCAGGGCCGCGATGGCCAGCCCGGTACCACCCTGACCCGCTGGGATGCCATGCGCCTGCCATCGGGCCATCCCGACTACCAGGCGGTGGGCGGCGATGGCGAACAGCGATGCCAGGGCGAACTGATTCGCCATCGCACCCTGACCGGGATCTGCAACGACCTGCGCAATCCGTTGATGGGCTCGACCGACACCTTGTTCGCCCGCAACGTCGAGTTCGACGAGACCTTCCCCGACGAAGGGCATACCGCGTTGACCCAGGCCCGCCACGGCGACCGTCTCGACCTGATGACCCCGGACCCGCAACGCATCAGCCGCCTGCTGTTTACCCGCCAGCAGTCGCAGCCGGACCGATGCAACCGTGGCCAGGGCCTGCCCGGCCACTCGCCCGAGGCCCACTGCGACTACCACAAGGCGCCCTTCTTCAATGTGCTGGCGGCGTTCTGGATCCAGTTCATGACCCACGACTGGTTCTCGCACCTGGAGGAAGGCGAGAACGACCGCTCCGGGTTGCACCCGGTGGGGTGCGACCTCTCCCCCGACGAGGCAACGGCGCTCGGCTGCCGCCCCGGCGACGCCTTCCAGCGCAGCCTGGTGGCACAACACACGCCGGCCGAGAGCTTCGAGCATGAGGGCGAGTCCTACCAACAGCGCGCTCACCGCACCTTCCGCAATACCGTCACCGCCTGGTGGGATGCCTCCCAGCTCTATGGCTACGACGACGTCAGTGCCACGCGCGTCAAGCGCGACCCCGAGGACCCCGCCCGCCTGCTGCTCGCCCCACTGCGGGGACGGTCCAGCGAGGTCGATGGCCAAGGCTATCTGCCGCGCTTCGGTCCCCGCTGCGAGAATGCCGCCGAGGGCGAGGCGTGCGATTACCTCCACCCCGCCTGGTCGAATCAGGCCGCCACCGCCTTTCCCGACAACTGGACCGTCGGCGTGGCCTTCTACCACAACGTCTTCGCCCGTGAGCACAATGCCTTCGTCGAGGCCTTCCGCGAGCGCGCCGCCGCCACCCCGGAGGCGGATTCCGGGCTGCGTGACCCAGCCGAGCCGGAGCGGGTGATTCGCTACGCGGACGTCACCGACGACGAGTTGTTCGAGGCCGCTCGCCTGGTGGTCTCGGCGATGATCGCCAAGATCCACACCATCGAATGGACGCCGCAACTGCTCTACGACGAACCCCTGTATCGCGGCATGAACTCCAACTGGAGCGGGCTCTTCGACGAGCATCCCCTCGTCGAGAACGCCCTGGCGCGCGTACTCGAACGACTGCGCGACTCCGGCGACGAGCGTCGTGCCAACGCCTGGTACTCGGTGCTGGCGGCCGGTCCCGGCATCTTCGGCATGGGCAGCCAGCGTTACGAGGATGCTTCGGTGTTCGCCAAATTGACCGGCCAGCGCGAGGATATCTGGTCACTGGACAATCCGGAGCATGTCAACGGCGGAACCAATCATTTCGGTTCCCCCTTCAACTTCCCCGAGGAGTTCATCACCGTCTATCGCCTGCATCCGCTGGTCCCCGACCTGCTGGAGGTGCGCGATCTCGATGACCCCAACCGGATCGACAAGAAGGTCCCGGCCCTGGAAGGGTTCCGTGCCGGTGCCAGCGACATGCTGCGCCGGGAAGGTCTCGCCGACTGGGCACTGAGCATGGGCCGTCAGCGCCTGGGCCTGCTAACCTTGGGCAATCATGGCCAGTTCCTGCAGAACCTGGCGATGGGCCACCTGGGCTCCGAGTCGAGCAGACTGGATATCGCGGCACTGGACATCATCCGCGACCGCGAACGCGGCGTGCCGCGCTTCAACGAGTTTCGCCGCCAGTACGGACTCAGGCAGTTGACCGGCTTCGACGATTTCGTCGACACCACCCTGCCGGAAGGCTCCGCCGAGCGCCAGCGCCAGGAAGAGATGGCGGCCCGCATGCGCGAGATCTATGGCCAGCACGTGTGCGATGCCAGCCTGGTGATTTCCCATGCCTACCGTGACGCCGAGGGCCACTACCCCAACGACTGCCTGGGGCATCCCGACGGCAGCCTGGTGGACAACATCGAGGACGTGGATACCGTGGTCGGCTGGCTGGCGGAGCCGGTACGGCCGCATGGCTACGCCATCTCCGAGACCCAGTTCGTGGTGTTCATCCTCAACGCCTCGCGCCGCCTGTTCAGCGACCGCTTCTTCACCTCCAGCTTCCGGCCCGAGTTCTATACCCAGCTCGGCCACGAGTGGGTGATGAACAACGGCCCCGACGGCGTGGTGATGGAGCAAGGCGAGCCCAATGGCCACCGCCAGCCGGTGTCGCCGATGAAGCGCGTACTGCAACGCACGGTCCCGGAGCTCACTGCGGAGCTCGAGCCGGTGGTCAACGTCTTCGATCCCTGGGCACGGGATCGGGGCGACTACTATTCGCTGGACTGGGTCCCGCGGCCGGGGGCCGAGAACGATGATGCCTTCGCCGAGTAAGCGTGCACTGTCGACGGCCCTGTGGCTGACGCTGCTGACGGGCTGTGACGACACCCCCCAGCTCGGCCTCGGCGAGGAACGCGTCGCGCTCAACGAGGCGGCCATCGAGGCGGCGATGACGCAGCGGATCCTGGCACTCGCCCAGGAGCATCGGAACGCGCATCCTGACACGCCCATCCCGCGCTTCAATCAGCCCAAGACCGTGGCCTGCCCCGTCGCCACCTTCCACGTTCCCGAGCTGGAGGAGCGGCTGGCGCACGGCATGTTCGCCGAAGCGGGCGAATACGCGGCCATCCTGCGCTTCGCCAATGCCACCGTTCGGGACGATCGGGACAAGGATCTGCGCGGCTTGTCGATCCGCCTCTCCGGCGTGAACGGTGCGACCGGTGTCGACGGCACGGCCGGCCGCCAGGACTTCCTGTTGAACAGCCACCCGGCGCTGTTCGCCGGCACGCCGGAGGATTTCCACGCCTTCGTGGCGGCCGTGGCCAACGACCGCTTGTGGTGGTACTTCGTCAACCCGCTCGATCCCCACCCACGCTCGCTGTGGATCGCCTGGCGGGCACGCAGCCAGCCCGACAGCCTGCTGGCCATCCCCTACTGGAGCACCACCCCCTATCGCTACGGCGAGGACGAGACCTCGGCGGTGAAGTATTCGGTACGCCCCTGTGATGCGATGAACAGCGAACCAGAGGGCGATGCTGCCGGCCCGGCGGGTGACGACCCGGACTACCTGCGCCATGCCATGGAAGCGCAGCTGAACAGCGGCGAAGCCTGCCTGGCGTTCATGGTGCAGTTCCAGACCGACCCCGACAGCATGCCCATCGAGGATGCCTCGGTGGCCTGGGACGAGGAGACCTCGCCCTTCGAAGAAGTGGCCCGCCTGACCCTGCCGCGCCAATCGGTAACCGATGAGCAGGCCTTGAGAGACTGCGACGACATGACCTTCAACCCTTGGAACACTCATCCGGCACATCGCCCCCTGGGGGGCATCAACCGGATGAGGGGCGATCTCTATCGGCAAGTCGGCGAGTTTCGCACCACCCACAACGCGGCTCTCTCGCCGCCCGAGGGACCCTGACGGCAAAGGAGCAAAATGCGATGAGCGCCACCGTGCAGCAATGGCTGGGCATGACCCGGGAACAGCTCGACGACCTCTACCGGCGCGCCGAGCCAGGCAGGATCCCCAATGGCGACACCCGCGGCACCCCCATCGTCGCCGGCAGTGCCTTCGCCCGGGCCTTCGCCACCTTCGCCCGGCTGTTCGCCTGGCAGGGCAAGGTCTTCGACCTGTTCGCCGAAGATGGCTCGGCCGGGGTACTGGTCAACAAGGTGACGCCGCTGGGCCTCAGCTTCGTGGTGGCCAAGGTCTATCGGGCGCCGAGCTGGATGGACGGCAAGGACACCATCGTCATCGACTACTCCCGCACCTCCTTCTTCTTCCGGGCCGTGCGCGACGAGATCCGCGAGATCGAACCCGGCGTCTATCTGGGCAAGGTCTGGCTGGGCAAGACCCGGGTGCTGGATTTCGCCCTGGAATGCCAGCCATAGGGGCCTGGCCGCGACGGCGGTCGTCGCCCTACCCCGTGGTCTGCAGCGCCTGATCCAGGTCGGCAATCAGATCATCGACCGCCTCGATCCCCACCGAGAGTCGGATCAGCCCATCCTCGATGCCAAGTCGCTCGCGGGTCTCGGCGGGTATGGAGGCATGAGTCATGATGCCGGGATGCTCGATCAGGCTCTCCACTCCGCCCAGGCTTTCGGCGAGGGCGAACAGCCGGCAGCGCTCCAGCACACGCCGTGCCGCCGGCTCGCCGCCGCGCACCACGATGGTGACCATGCCGCCGAAATCGCTCATCTGGCGCTTGGCCAGGTCGTGCTGGGGATGGCTGGCCAGGCCGGGATAGATGACCCGCTCCACCGCCGGGTGGGCGTCCAGCCAGGCGGCCAGCGCGCGGGCATTCTCGCAGTGCTGGCGCATGCGCAGGGCCAGGGTCTTCAGCCCGCGCAGGGCGAGAAAGCTGTCGAACGGCCCGGCGATGCCGCCGACGGAGTTGTGGATGAAGGCCAGCCGCTGTGCGAGCTCATCGTCGGCGACCACGGCGACGCCACCGACGATATCGGAATGGCCGCCCAGGTACTTGGTGGCGGAGTGCACCACGATGTCGAAGCCGAGCTCCAGTGGCCGCTGCAGCACCGGCGTGGCGAAGGTGTTGTCCATGACGCTGAGCAGGCCGTGATCACGCGCGAAGTCGGCGACGCGTTGCAGGTCGACGAGCTTGAGCAGCGGGTTGGTGGGCGACTCCACCCACAGCATGCGGGTGTCGTCGCGCAGCGCGGCTTCCAGGGCATCCTCGCGGCTCAGGTCGACGAAGCCGAAGTCGAGCCCGGCACTCCGCCGGCGGACGTTCTCGAACAGGCGGTAGGAGCCGCCGTAGAGGTCATCCATGGCGATCACGTGGCTGCCGTGATCGAGCAGTTCCAGCACGCTGGCCGTCGCCGCCATGCCCGAGGCGAAGGCGAAGCCCGCCGTGCCCCCTTCCAGGTCCGCCACGCAGCGCTCGTACGCCAACCGCGTAGGGTTGCCGGTGCGCGAGTATTCGAAGCCCTGGTGCCGGCCGGGACTGGCCTGCACGTAGGTGGAGGTGGCATAGATCGGCGTCATGATGGCCCCGGTGCTCGGGTCCGGCGCCTGCCCGGCATGGATCGCCCGGGTCGCCAACCGGTCTCGCCCGTCCCTGTTATCGTCGTTCATCTCCATCTCTCCTTCAGTCGATCCGGCGCCGCAGATAATTGAGCAGGTCGATCCGCGTGATCAGGCCATGGAAGCTGTCGCCCTCGGTGACAATGGCGACGTGATCCTCCTGGAACACCGCCACCAGGTCGTCCAGGCTGGCGCCGGGGCTGAGTTCTTGCAGTTGCGTGATCATCGCCTCGCGCACCGGCGACTTGAAATGGTCCTCGTGGCCGTACACCGCCATCAGCACATCCGATTCGTCGATGATGCCGACCAGCCGGTCATCCTGCATGACCGGGAGTTGGGAGACATCGTAGAGCTTCATGCGCGCGTAGGCCGTGGTCAGCGGTTCGTCTGGCCCCACCACCACGGTGTCGTGTTCGGCATAGGGATGCCGGATCAGGTCGCGCAGGTCGCCGTACCGGCGCCGCTCGATGAAGCCCTGATCCTCCAGCCAGTGATCGTTGTACATCTTGGACAGGTACTTGTTGCCGGTATCGCAGACGAAGGTCACCACCCGCTTGGGCTGGGTCTGGGCGCGACAGTAGCGCAGCGCCGCCGCTAAGCAGGTGCCGGTGGAGGTGCCGCCCAGAAGCCCCTCGCAACGCAGCAGTTCGCGGCCAGACAGCAGGCTCTCCTTGTCGGAGACGGTGATCGCCTGGCTGACCCGCGAGAGGTCCGCGATGGTGGGAATGAAGTCCTCGCCGATGCCCTCGACCAGCCAGCTCCCCTCCTTGGTGCCAAGGTGCCCGCTACGCACGTACTCGGCCAGCACGGAGCCCTCGGGGTCGGCCAGCACCAGTTCGACTTCGGGGGCGGCCTTGGCGAAATACCTCGATAGACCGGTCATCGTGCCGCTCGAGCCCACCCCGCAGACCACGGCGTCGAGGCGCCCGTCCATCTGGTGCAGGATCTCCGGGCCGGTGCCGCGTTCGTGGGCCAGGGGGTTGGCGGGGTTGCCGAACTGGTTGATGAATATCGCCCCGGGGATCTCCCGGGCGAGGGCCGCCGCCTTGTCCTGATAGTACTCGGGGTGGCCCTTGGCCACGTCCGAGCGCGTCATCACCACCTCGGCTCCCATGGCCTTGAGATGGAAGATCTTCTCGCGGCTCATCTTGTCGGGGATCACCAGGATCACGCGGTAGCCCTTCTGCTGCGCCACCAACGCGAGGGCAAGCCCGGTATTGCCGGCGGTGCCTTCGACGATGGTGCCGCCCGGTTTGAGCTCGCCCGAGGCCTCGGCGGCCTCGATCATCGACAGCCCGATGCGGTCCTTGACCGAACCGGTCGGGTTCATGTTCTCCAGCTTCAGGTAGAGCTCGCAGGGGCCGGTGTCCATAGTGGCGACCCGCACCATCGGCGTGTTGCCGATCAGGGCCATGGCATTCGCTCGAGGTTGCATCGGCTCCTCCGAAAATATGGCGCTTCCTAATGATCAGTGTAGATGCCCCGACGTCTTCTAGAGCGCCGTCCTCAGGGAAGCAATACCGCCGCACCGGTGAGCCGCCCGGCGCGCAAATCGTCCAGCGCCCGATTGGCCTGCTCCAGCGGGTAACCGCGGGTCTGGGTTGTGACCGGAATCTCGGGCGCCAGGGCCAGGAATTCCTCACCGTCGCGACGCGTCAGGTTGGCCACCGAGCGCAGGCAGCGCTCCTCCCACAGCAGGCGATAGGGAAAGGCGGGAATATCCGACATATGGATGCCACCGCAGACCACCACGCCGCCGGGGCGCACATGCGAGAGTGCGACGGGAACCAGTTCCCCCACCGGGGCGAAGATGATGGCGGCGTCCAGCCTGGCCGGTGGTGTCTGATCGGCGCCCCCCGCCCATACCGCCCCCAGGCGGCGAGCGAAGGCCTGGGCGTCGTCATCGCCGGGGCGGCTGAAGGCATACAGCTCCTGCCCCCTGGCGACGACCACCTGGGCGAGGATGTGGGCAGCCGCGCCGAAGCCGTACAGTCCCAGCCGGTGAACGTCGGTGCCGGCCATGCGATAGGCGCGATAGCCGATCAGGCCGGCACACAACAGCGGGGCTGCGGCTTCGGGGGAATAGCCGGCGATCGGAAAGCAGAAACGCGCATCGGCGACGCAATACTCGGCATAGCCGCCGTCGCGGGTATAGCCGGTGAATTGTGCCTGGGCGCAGAGGTTCTCGCGCCCTGCCAGGCAATGCTCGCAGGTGCCGCAGGTCCAGCCCAGCCAGGGCACGCCGACCCGGTCGCCAAGGGCGAAACGCGTGACGCCCCCGCCCAGGGCCGCCACCTCGCCGACGATCTCGTGGCCCGGGACCAGCGGCAAGTGCGGATCGGGCAGTTCGCCATCCACCACATGCAGGTCGGTGCGACAGACGGCGCAGGCCTGGACGCGCAGCAGCACCTCGCCGGGCCCCGCATGCGGCCGGGGGATACGTTGCACGACCAAGGGCGCACCGACCGTTTCCAGGCGCATGGCCCGCATCTCGTCGCTCATGCCACCCCTCATCGTCTTTACCTTGCCCATGATCCAGCATAGCTCCTGTCACAAGCCCGGGGGATGTGAGAAATGTCGTGTGATGGTCTGTACTTGTGGACAGCAACTCTGGTGACAAGGCGGTCGCTAGCGAAGACCGCGAGGAGCGTCGTCATGACTACCCAGCCGCAGGCCGAGCCCGATACCGAGCAGAGCGTGACGCTGATGCTGACGGGTGACGTGATGACCGGGCGCGGCATCGACCAGATCCTGCCGCATCCCGCCAGCCCGGAACTCTACGAACCCTTCGTGCGCGATGCCCGCGACTATGTGCGCCTGGCGGAGCGTGCCAACGGCGAAGTCCTCCGGCCGGCCCCCTTCGACTATATCTGGGGCGACGCACTGGCCGAGCTGGCCCGCTTCGGGCCGGCGATTCGCCTGATCAACCTGGAGACCGCTGTCACCCGTCATGCCACTCCCTGGCCGGACAAGGGGATCAACTACCGCATGCATCCCGACAATATCGGTTGCTTGCGGGCGGCCGACGTCCAGTGCTGCACCCTGGCCAACAATCATGTGCTCGACTGGCACTATGCGGGGCTCGAGGAAACCCTTGCTGTGCTCGAGCGCAGCGGCATCGCCTATGCCGGCGCCGGAGAGAACCTGGCCGATGCCTCCCGGCCGGCCCGCCTGCCACTCGCCAGCGGGGGGAAGGTACTGGTCTGGAGCTTCGGCCTGACCGACAGCGGCATCCCGGAGGAGTGGCAGGCCACGCGCTCCCAGGCAGGTGTCCACTTGGTCCATGAAGACAGCCCAGCCGAGGTCGAGGCGCTGGCGAGGGGCATCGAGACCGAGAAGGGCCGCGGGGACATCGCGGTGATGTCGGTCCATTGGGGCAGCAACTGGGGCTACGAGATCCCCGCCACCCATCGCCACCTGGCCCATCGCTTGATCGATGCCGGCGCCGATATCATCCACGGCCACTCCTCCCATCACCCTCGCGGCATGGAAGTCTACCGGGGCAAGCCGATTCTCTATGGCTGTGGCGACCTGATCAACGACTACGAGGGTATCGGCGGCCATGAGGAATTCCACCCCGATCTGGCACTGCTGATCTTCTGTCGCTGGCAGTTGGACCGGGAGGCGCCAGGCGCCCTGTGGATGACGCCGCTACGCCGCCGACACTTCGCCCTGGAGCATGTCAGCGAGGACGAGGCGCACTGGCTGCGGGATACCCTGACCCAGGAGCGTCGGCCCGGTAGCCCGCCCCTGACCGTGGATAGGGACAATCGCCTGCGCTGGCAACATGCTCAAGCCACCGCCACCTCGTAGCCGGTGAACTTGCGCAGGTTGATCACGCCGGTGTCGAAGATCAGGTACTGCCCCTTGAGTCCCAGCAGGGTGCCCGCGACTTGCGGGGCCTTGTCGAAATTATGCGAGACGATCTTGCGCGGATATTCCAGTACGGGGTAGTCGAGCGTGACCGGCGCGGCGTCGAGTACGCGAATGGCGTCGCCGCCGAAACGCTCGCGCAGTCCGGCCAGCCCGCCTTCCAGACGCGCCAGCAGGCGGTCGCGCTCGGCGACCAGATCCAGGGACTCGACCTCGCCCTTGAGCATGGTGCGCCAGTTGGTGCGGTCGGACACTTCCTCCTTGAACAGCACCTCGGCAAACCCCACCTGCTGGCGGGTGTCGACTTCCAGGATCGGCAGGGCCTGAACGGCGCCCTGATCCAGCCAGCGGGTGGGGAGCTGGCTCTTGCGGGTAATGCCGACCTTGAGTCCCGAGGAGTTGGCTAGGTAGACCACATGGGGTTGAAAGCAGTGACGCTCGGCCCATGCCGGCTCACGACAGGTGCCGGCGAAGAAATGGCAGGTTTCGGGCTTGACGATACAGGTGTCGCACTGGGCCAGCGTCTTGAAACAGGGATAGCAGTAGCCCTGGGCAAAGCTCTTCCGGGTGGCACGGCCGCAGTGGGTGCAGGCGATCGCCCCGGTGTAGGTCAACGTCAACGGCTGCCCCAGTCGCGCATTGAGATCCACACGCTGCTCGCCGGCGAGCAGCGTATAGCGGGCCGGCTCACCGCCCTGTCCCGGCTCGATGGCCATCTTGCGCAGGCAACCATACAGGGCGGACGAGGTGTCGATCAGTTCACCCACTTGATATCGTCCCCGCCGTCACTGCCGCAACTCGTGCGTTCCAGGAAACCCACGCGCTGCTCTGGCGGCACGTCGTGTTCGGCCTCGTACTTGATCACGGCCTCCAGACACAGTTCGACCTGCTCGGCGCTCAGCCGCCGGCCGTCCGGCCATTTGCGCAGCGCCACCGCCTGCTTGAGGCTTTCATGGATGGCCGGGGTCATCTGCTGGATCATCCTGTCGAAGGTCATTTCGCTCATCGTTTCGTCCTTTACCGTGCATCAAGCCTGTCTGGAAAGCGCTGAATAAATCGACGAGCGGTGTGAAGCGCAAGGCGCACGGAGCACAGGAACCGGAGCATATGCGGTATATGTGAGGATTCCGACGGTCCGACGCTTCGGCACCGCGCAACGCAGCGATTAGCCCGCGTAGGCATTTAGTCAGTGCTTCCTTTAGCGCGGCTACTGTAATACCAGCCCATCACCAAGCCAACCGCCAGTCCCCCCAGGTGTGCCTCGTTGGCCACATTGCCGAAGCCGACCGCAGCGGCGAAATCGGTCATGGTGAAGACCATCCAACCGAGCATGAACACGACCAGCATCTGTGGCACGAAGAAGCCGCTTTGCGGGGCGCGGCGCGACATCAGCCAGACATAGCCGAGCAACGCGAAATCGACCCCGGACATGCCGCCGAACAGCACCGTTCCCGTCGCGTATTGGGCCAGATTGCCACCCAGGGCGCTGATGCCGAACAGCGCCAGCATGCGCCGACTCCCGTGTAGTGCTTCGATCTGACGCCCGAAGTACCACAGCCACAGCATATTGAAGATCAGGTGCATCCAGCCGAAGTGCAGGAACGCCGGTGAAATCAACCGCCAGACCTGTCCCGAGGCCACGGTCTCCCCCAGGCTGCCCAGGCTGAGGCTGCCCCCCACCACCGCCACCGGCACGATGGTCATCAAGGCGATGACCAGATCGCCGAGTACCGCCATCAACGCGAATACCAGCAGACACAGGGCCATTAACGTGGCGGTGACCGGGGCGATCGCGAAAGGCTTCGCCAGCGGTGAGCCGGTCAGTTGACGATGGCGCCGCTGGTACTTGGATATCAGGGGCTCACCACGCTGCCAGCGCTCGAGCAGTTGCATCAACTCGTCATGCTGTCTTGGATCGGCCAACCACAGCGTATAGCCGTCCTCGTTCTCGGTGAATCGATGGCCAATGCGATGTGCCCACAATGCCTGCCGCAGAGGGCGGGTGTCGGTGTCGCGGGGCAGCATGAGCACCTTGTACATGACATCTCCCTTAAAAAAGAAAAATCCGGCGGAGGGGGCCGCCGGATAAGAGCAAGGGATCATTCAAGGGAACACTTACTCTGATGGCGACAGCGACGCTGAGTTCACGTCCGGTACGAAAAATTGTGTAATATTTTGTATCGATTGGAAGCGCCCGGTAAAGCCCTGCCTGGGGCACCAGACGCCTACCATCAGTCGAAATCGATTTCCCATGGCCTGGGTCTGGCCAGCTCGTCATGCGGCACCCGAATCCACACGAAATGGTTGGCATCGAGCCGCGATTCCCCGCTCCAGCGGTAGGCCACCAGCCGACCGAATTTGACCGCGCTGTAATCGAGACAGGCAATGTTCGGCGCCGGCAGGGCCGGAATGCCTTCGCACCAATAATGACCGATGAAAAGCGGCGGTTCGTCGGGCCCATAATAGCTCAGTCGGGCACGCTCCTCGTCGCTGAGCGGACGCAGTTCCAGATCGCCGGGCAGATTGTCGGGCTGGAACACCACATCGCCATAGGTCCGGGGGTTGCGGGCCCAGAAATGGGCACGAAAGCTGCGCCGCGTGAAACCGTCGCCGGAATGGATCTCGACATCGTCGGGCAGGGGAATATGGCTGCCACGCGTCAGGCGATCGAGAACCTTGAAGGCGAAACTGCCCGGCACGATCGACTGTTGAAGGAAGGCATCGCTCATGCGGCCATCGGGATAATGGCGACGAAATTCGTCGATCAAGGCCCGATCCCAGCAGGCATGCACCACGCGAAAGCCTTCGAACTCGAGAAACAGCGGCATCTCCATGAACCAGTTCAACGCCTCGTCCCATTCGGCGGGATGGTCACGATACTGTTCCAGGGTTTCCTTGATGATCCGATTGTGGCGGGGGCTGTGTTCGCGCAACCATTCACGCCCCGAACCGCTCACGGCACGCCGGCAGTAGGCCAGGGCATTGTATTCATGATTGCCCATCACGATCTGGGCTTCCCCCGCCTCGACCATGCGCCGGGCGATGTTCACCGCCAGCCGAATACGCGGTCCGCGATCGATCAGGTCGCCCAGGAAGATCGCCTTGCGCCGCGGATGACGATAGACCCCTTCCCGCTGGTGATAGCCGAGTTTCTCGAGTAACGCCGCCAGGGCGGCACCGCAACCGTGCACATCGCCGATCAGGTCGTAGCCTTCGCTCTCGGAGCGTATGGTCACCTCACTCTCCCAGCCGGCTACTCCAGCCGAGCTTGCTGCGACAGACTTCGTAAAAGTTGTGCCCGTAAGGATGCAGCAACTTCAGGCGCTGGGGCTTGCGGCGTACATAGAGAACGTCATCTGGTTTGGACACCACCTTGGTCTGGCCGTCACAACTGACATGGGGATAGGCCTCGTTGGTTTCGCCGATATGGATCCGAATCTCGCTGCTGGCATCGACGACGATCGGTCGACTCGACAGCGTATGCGGAAACATCGGCACCAGGGTGATGGCATCGATGCGCGGATGCACGATGGGGCCTCCGCCAGAGAGCGCATAGGCGGTGGATCCGGTGGGAGTGGCGATGATCAGGCCGTCGCTACGCTGGGTATAGACGAACTGGCCATCGATGAACAGTTCGAATTCGATCATCCGCACGGCCTTGCCGGGGTGCACGACCACGTCATTGAGGGACTCGCCGGTACCGACCAGGAGGTTGTCGCGATAGACCTCGGCGTCGAGCAGGAAGCGCTCCTCGATCTCGTAGTTCCCGGCCAGCACCTCGCCGACCTTGTCTTCCAGTTCACTGGGGGAGATATCGGTCAGGAAGCCCAGGCGCCCGCGATTGACGCCCAGCACCGGCGTGCCGGTGCGGCACAGGGCCCGCGCCGCACCCAACAGGCTGCCATCGCCACCGACCACGATCACCAGGTCGCAGATCTCGCCGAGCATGCGCCGGCTGGCTTCCTGCTGGCCGTGATCGAGCAGCACGGTGGCGGTGCGCTCTTCGATGATGACGTGATAGCCGCCGGCATCGAGGAAGCGAATCAGCCGCTTGAGCGTCTCGACCACCTTGGCGCTGCCCAACCGGCCGATCAGGCCGATATTCTTGAAGGATGTCATGTACCTCAGCCTCTCCCATCGAGGCTGGCCATTATGCGGGGTCGCTCGCGCCCGGGCAAACCGATGGCCTTCAGGCCACCGATGCGGCCTGCCGACGCTTGACCCACCACTCGTTGACCAGCAACGAGGCGACGATGATCGCGCCTCCCAGGGCCAGCCGCGGCAGGTCGGCATCGCGATTCCAGATCAGCAGGTTCACCAGCAGTCCGGCGGGAACCAGGGCGTTGTTCATGATCGCCAGGGCGCCGGCATCCACCAGGGTGGCGCCCTTGTTCCACAGGAAATAGCCCAGCCCGGAGGCCACCAGCCCCAGCCAGGCCAGCACGCTCCATTGCACGCCGGTGGTGGGCAGCATCTGCAGGTTGCCGAACAGGCCGAAGGCGACCACCGCCAGCGCCAGCGCTCCCAGGTAGAACCAGCCGAACACGCTGTGCTGGGGCAAGCCGTCGGGAAGCCGCGGGGCCAGACGGCGGTAGGCGACCTGGCCGAAGGCGAAGCACAGGTTGGCGCCCTGCACCACCAGGAAGCCCAACCAGAAGCCACTGTCCACGCCCTGATAGCGAATCACCGCCGCGCCGGCCACGGCAAGCGCCGCCGTGAGCAGGTAGAATGGCGTGAAGCGACCCACCAGGGCGTCATCGAGCAGGGTCACATAGAGCGGCGTGAAGATAGTGAACAGCAATACCTCGGGTACCGACAACAGTAGAAACGACTGATAGAAGAAGACATACATCAAGCCGAGCTGAATGGCACCGACAGCCATCAGCGCCAGCTTGTGGCGGCGATCCAGCAGGCGCGGGCGCAGGAAGGGCACGAACAGCAGGGCCGCCAGGCCGATGCGTACCAGCACCGCAAAATAGCTGTCCACCTGCCCCGACAGATAGACGCCGATCAGCGAGAACGAAAAGGCCCACAGCGCCGTGACACCGACCAGATAGCCCATGGTGAACTCCAGAGAGACAAAAAGTTGACGGCAATTATACGCTTCAAGCCCCTGCTGACGACAATTCACCGAGTGGATTTCTCCTCTCGCCCGGGAACGGCCTCGCGCAGCGGATGGTCGGGGCATGGCCACGGTAGCGTGCAGGTGGAATCCCGAGGCGATACCGTGCGCTTCTTCGAGCGCGGACACTTCCTGCCCACGGGTCAATCCCGGGAGGTGCCCTTCACCAATGTCTACCGCTGGGAGTTCTCGACGGACCGCTTGCGGCTCTTCCACGAGCGCCGTGGCGCCGACCACGCGGTATGGCTATTCGACCTGGGCATGGACGACGCGTCCGGCGACCTGCTCAGCCTCGACGCCCACCTTTGCGGAGCCGACCGTTACCAGGCACGGCTGACGCCATTGGCCGATGGCTTCGATCTACAGTGGCGCATTACCGGACCGCGCAAGGAGGAAACGCTGCGGTATCGCTATCGCCGCGCTTGACGGCACGAGCCAGTCCCGACGCGGGGAACACTCACTCCCACTTGAGGGTCTCGGAGTGCGCCGGATTGTCGGCATGCGCGTCGGCACTGAGCACTTCCGAGGAGGCGGATTCGGCCTGCCAGGCGAAATACTCCTCCCACTTCTCGGACGCCCGGTCACCGAACAGGATTTCACAGGCTTCCTTCAACCCCGGCGACCTGCGGATATCGTCGCTCCGCACCACCAGGGCGATCTTCGAGCGGCGACGCAGAAAATCCTCCAGCTTGGTGACCATTTCACGCCGTTCGGCCTGCCGAATCTCACAACGCAGGTATTCGGTCCCCTCGATCAGCACTTCCGCCTGGCGAGGGTCTTCGCGTATCTCCTCCAGCATGTCGAGGGCCTGAATGCCATAGCGTCGCCACAAGCGGGTGCTCAACGCCTCGGAAGCCTCTGCGGAGGTCAGGCCATCCAGGTCCATCAGGCGTGCCTGATGAAAGAATTCGTCGCGTACCTGCCGGGGGGGCTCTCCATACCACCGATAGTCCGGATAGGGGACACCCACACCGAACCGACGCACCGCCTCGACGATCTCGTCTCCCACGTTGAGGCAGTCGGTAAGCTTGCCACCGAAGATGCTGATATGCGCCGAGGAGGCATCCTCGTCGATGGCATGCTTGCGCGACAGTTGCAGGAAATCGCGGTCGCCGCCGGAACCGTTCTTGACGACCAGGGGCCTTACCCCGCAACGGGTGGCGATGATGTCCCGCCTGCCGAGCGGTTGGGAAAGGCTAAGACGCTTGTTGATGTTGTCGAGCACGAACTGGACATCTTCCTCGGTGACATGCACCTCGGGGCTGTCCACCCGGGTATCGGTGGTGCCGATGCAGGTACGGCGCCCCATGGGGATGACGAAGAACAGTCGCCCATCGTCGGCGAAAAAGGCCAGCACACGCTTGCTCCTGGTGAGCTGCGGCACGATCAGGTGAATCCCCTTGGAGTAGACATGCTGGTGCTGCGTCTGCTGTCCGGTCAGCGCATTATGCTCGTCCACATAGGGACCGGCGGCATTGATCAGCACCTTCGAGCGAATCTCGAAGGTCGAGCCATCCACCATGTCCCGCGCTTGGGTGACCCAGCCACCCGCCTCCCGACGCGCACCACGCGACTCGACATAGTTGGCGGTCACGCAGCCCCGGTCCAGGGCGCTACGAATGAAATTGAAGACGAAGCGCGCATCGTTGTCATGCAGATAGGCATCGGAGTACTCGAAGCCACCGACACTGGTGGTGACATCGATGATGGCTTCCTTGCCCTTGATGCGCGAAGGCGTCAGGAAGCGGGGAATCCGCGTGAAGCCGCTACCCATCAGCCAGTACAGCCAAGTGCCGGCCCACAGATAGCGCGGATGATAGCGGAACCCCTCGCCGATGGTGGTGAGGAAGCGAATTTCCTGCACCGTGGAGGGATAGTTCCTGATCAGATGATTGCGGCTCTTGCACAGCTTGCGCACCAGGGCGAAATCGTAGCTCTCCATGTACTTGATGCCGCCCCAGACCAGGTTGGAGGAGTGCATGCTGGTGCTGCCCGCAAAATCGCCGCGGTCGATCAACGCGACGCTGACTCCCTTGCCGGCCAAGGCCGCTGCCGAGGCGGCGCCGTTGATGCCACCGCCAACGATCAGGACGTCGAATTCCCGGCGTGACAGCTTGTCGAGATTGCTCTTGCGCAGTTGCATGTAGGTGCCCATTGCAGTGGTGATGGAGGTCGCGGCGGAGGCGGTTCATTCCAGCGCGGCATCCCAAGCCCTGGCATGCTCCACGGCCTTGTGCCAGCGTCGGTAGAGGGCAGCGCGCTCGCTCTCCTTCATGCCCGGGCGATAGCACTGGGCGAGTTGCCACTTGGCATCGATCTCGGCACGATCCTTCCAGAAGCCGGTGGCCAGCCCGGCGAGGTAGGCGGCCCCGAGGGCCGTGGTCTCGGTGATGCGCGGCACCTTGACCGGCACTCCCAGGGTGTCGGCCTGGAACTGCATGAGGAAGGTATTGACCGAGGCGCCGCCGTCGGCACGCAGTTCCTTGAGCGGGATCCCGGACTCGGCGACCATGACCTCCACGACGTCGCGGGTCTGATAGGCGATGCTTTCCAGTACGGCACGCGCGATATGCGCCTTGCTGGTACCTCGCGTTATCCCCAACAGCGTGCCGCGGGCATAGGGATCCCAATAGGGGGCACCGAGCCCCGTCAGCGCCGGCACGAAGTAGACGTTGTCGTTGGCGGGAAGGGACAGCGCCAGGTGTTCGGTATCCGCCGCATTGGCGATGATCTGCAACTCGTCGCGCAGCCACTGCACGGCGGCACCGGTGACGAAGATGGCCCCTTCCAGGGCGTACTCCACGGGTTCGTCGCCCACTCCCCAGGCGATGGTCGTCAACAGGCCGCGTTGGCTGGTCACCGGCTGGGTCCCGGTGTTCATCAGCACGAAGGAGCCCGTGCCATAGGTGTTCTTGGCCAGGCCCTGGCCATAACAGGCCTCGCCGAACAGCGCCGCCTGCTGGTCGCCGGCGATTCCCGCCACCGGAACGCTGGCGCCGAAAAAGACCTCGGGATCCGTCTCGCCATAGACATGCGACGATGGCTTGACCTCGGGCAGGATGGCGGCGGGGATGTCGAGGATCTCCAGTAGCTCCGGATCCCACTCGAGTTCGAAGATGTTGTACAGCAGCGTGCGCGACGCATTGGAGACATCGGTAACATGCACTCGCCCGCCGGTCAGCTTGTACACCAGCCAGGCATCGATGGTGCCGAAAGCGAGCTCGCCTTGCTCCGCCCGCTCCCGCAGCCCGCTGACATTGTCCAGCAACCAGCGAACCTTGGTACCGGAAAAATAGGGATCGCTGACCAGCCCGGTCTTGTTGCGAAAGAGCGGCTCGAGTCCACGCTCGCGCAATTCGTCACACAAGGCGGCGGTGCGACGGTCCTGCCAGACGATCGCCCGGTGGACCGGCTCGCCGGTCTGCCTGTCCCACAACAGGGCGGTTTCCCGCTGGTTGGTGATGCCGATAGCGACGAGCGCCTCGGCTTGGACATCCGCCCGCGCCAGGGCGTCCTCCGCGACCTGGAGCGTCACCTCCCAGATTTCCAGGGCGTCATGCTCGACCCAGCCCGGCTTGGGGTAATGCTGGGTAAACTCCCGATAGGCCTTGCCCCTGACCGCGCCGTCATGATCGAACACGAGCACCGTCGAGCCGGTCGTCCCCTGATCGATCGCTAGTACATAGCCGTTTTTCATGCCTTTCTCACCTCGGACCTCCCCCTCATGCCCGGCGAGCACCGGCCATGAGGAGGCTCCTTGCTTGCGTTACGGGAAGGGCATCACTGCCAGGACTGGATCAGCTCGTCATAGGAGACGGTAATCCCCTGGGGCTTTTCATTGTCGAGCTTGGCCTTGGGCGAGCCCGGCTGGCTGAGCCAGTATTCCGGATCTTCCTCCCCGTTCAGGCGCGGCCCGAAGTTGGCTTGCACGTTGGCGCGCTCGAGGCGTTCCATCACGCGGTCCTGCTCCTCAGCCAGCTGATCCATGGCTTGTTGCGGGGTCCGCTCGCCGCTGATGGCATCCGACACATTGGCCCACCACAATTGCGCCATGCGCGGATAGTCGGGCACGTTGATACCGGTGTCGGTCCACAGGGCCCGTGCCGGGCTGCGGTAGAACTCGACCAGCCCGCCCAACTCGGCCTGGCGCTCGGTAAAGGACTCGTGGCGAATGTCGGATTCGCGAATCGGCGTCAGGCCGACATGGGTCTTCTTCAGCGAGGTCGACTTGGCCACCGTGAACTGCGCGAACAGCCAGGCCGCGGCACGCCGGTCGGCCTCGGTATGCTTCATCAGCGTCCAGGCACCCACGTCCTGATAACCGACCTTCATGCCGTCTTCCCAGTAAGCGCCATGCGGTGACGGTGCCATGCGCCACAGCGGGTTGCCCTGGTCATCGGTTACCGCCAGCCCTTCGCCCACCATGTCGGCGGTGAACGCGGTGTACCAGAAGATCTGCTGGGCGATATTGCCCTGCGCCGGTACCGGTCCCGCCTCGGAGAAGGTCATGCCGGAGGCGGCGGGCGGCGCATACTTGCCCAGCCACTCGATGAACTTGCTAAGCGAATACACCGCCGCCGGGCTGTTGGTGGCTCCGCCACGCGCGACACTGGAACCCACCGGGTGGCCCTCATCGTCGATTCGAATGCCCCACTCGTCGACCGGGACACCGTTGGGCAGTCCCTTGTCCCCCGCGCCTGCCATGGATAGCCAAGCGTCGGTGAAGCGCCAGCCAAGCGACGGATCGCGGCGCCCGTAGTCCATGTGCCCGAAGACACGCTGGCCATCGATTTGCCCGACATGCTCGGTGAAGAACTCGGCGATATCCTCGTAGGCCGACCAGTTGACCGGCACGCCGAGTTCATAGCCGTAGATGTCGCGGAACTGATCCTGCAGGTCCTCACGCTGGAACCAGTCGTAGCGGAACCAGTAGAGGTTGGCGAATTGCTGGTCGGGCAGTTGATAGAGCTTGCCGCTCGGATCGCGTGCCGAATCCAGGCCGATGAAGTCGTCCAGATCCAGGGTCGGCAGCGTGATGTCGGCGCCCTCACCGTTCATGTAGTCTTCGATGGGCAGGACCACGTCGTAACGGAAGTGGGTGCCGATCAGGTCGGCATCGGTGATGTAGGCATCGTAGATGGGACTGCGCGACTGCATCTCCGTCTGCAGGCGCTCGACGACATCGCCCTCCTGGATGATCGAGTGCTCCACATTGATCCCGGTGATCTCCGAGAAGGCCCTGGCCATCACCTCGGATTCAAAGGCATGCGTGGTGATGCTTTCCGCGACCGTATTGATCTCCATGCCGCGGTAGGGACGTGCGGCTTCGATGAACCAGCGCATCTCTTCCAGCTGTTCCTCGCGTGAGAGCGTCGAGGGCTGGAACTCTTCGTCCACCCAGCGTTCGGCGATCGCCATGCGTTGGGCCATATCGTCTTCTTGCGCCGTTGCCGCGAACGCGACCGCCAGGCCCAGTGATATGACACCGGATCCTGCGACCCATTTGGCGTGTGTTTTCAACATCGTCAAACCTCCGATCTTGTTATTGTCTCGGCGAATGCACAGCCGAGGCATCGATTGCGCCATCGTCCACTGTCTTCGGCCGGGGCAGCGCGGACCCCTGCCTACCTCGTTACCGCTGCGACTCCTCAGCCCCAGCGGATGATCACGATGAGCCATGCCACGCAGATCAGCGTCATGACCCACACCGGAAAGTCGGTGATTCCCACCCACGCCAGATGCAAATAGGCACTGCTCAAAAGCCCGATGAAGAGGCGGTCACCACGGGTCGTCGACAGCGGTAGGAAGCCGCGACGTTCAATGCTGGGCGAAAGCTCGTGCCAGACCGTCATGCTCACCAGGATCAAGGCGATGGTGGCGAAGAACAGCGCCGTCGGTGTCGTCCATACCATCCACTGCATATCGTTTCTCCTCGCTTACACGCGGCCCAGGGCAAAGCCACGAGCCAGGTTGTTACGCACGAACCAGATCACCAGCGCTCCGGGGATCAACGTCAGCACACCGGCGGCTGCCAACAGGCCCCAATCGACACCCGAGGCACTGATGGTGCGCGTCATGACCACCGAGATAGGGCGGGCATCCACCGATGTCAGGGTTCTGGCCAGCAGCAGCTCGACCCAACTGAACATGAAGCAGAAGAACAGCGCGACACCGATTCCCCCCTTGATCATCGGCAGGAAAATCGTCAGGAAGAAACGCGGGAAGCTGTAACCATCGATATAGGCCGTTTCATCGATTTCCTTGGGAATCCCGGAAACGAAACCTTCGAGAATCCATACCGCCAGCGGTACGCTGAACAGGCAATGTGCCAGCGCCACGGCGATATGGGTATCAAACAACCCGATACTGGAATAGAGCTGAAAGAAGGGCAGCAGGAAGACGGCCGGAGGCGCCATACGGTTGGTCAACAGCCAGAAGAACAAGTGCTTGTCACCGGTGAAGGTAAACCGGGAGAAGGCATAGGCCGCGGGCAAGGCCACCGTCAGCGAGATGGCGGTATTCAGAATCACATAGGTCAGGGAATTGAGATATCCCCAATACCAGGTCGATGAGGTGAAGATCTTGATGTAATTATCGAAGGTCAGCGTTTCCGGCCATAGATTGAAGCCACCGAGAATCTCACCATTCGGCTGCACGGATATGATGATCAGCCAATAGATGGGAAGCATCAGAAAAATGATATAGGCCAGGATTCCGACGAAACGTGTCTTGAAATGCATGGCGATTACCTCAAGCTTTTTCCGAGCGAGTGATCAGCGTATAGAACACCCAGCTCAGCAGGAGAATGATCAGGAAATAGATCAGCGAGAATGCCGCGGCACGACCGAGGTCGAACTGCCCCACCGCCATGGTCGTCAAGTACTGGCTGAGGAAGGTGGTGCTGTTTCCTGGCCCACCCCCAGTCAGGACGAAGGGCTCGGCATAGATCATGAAGCTGTCCATGAAGCGCAGCAGCACGGCGATCAGCAGCACCCCCTTGAGGCGTGGCAGCTGGATATGGCGGAACACGGCCCAGCGCGAAGCGCCATCGATGCGCGCCGCTTGATAGTAGGCATCGGGGATCGCCTGCAAACCGGCGTAGCACAGCAGCACCACCAGCGAGGTCCAATGCCAGACATCCATGATCAGTACGGTGAACCAGGCATCGAAGGAGCCGCGCGTATAGTTGTAGACGATTCCCAACTCATTGAGGGTCACGCCTGCCAGACCGATGTCGGGCCTGGCAAAAAGCTGCCAGATGGTCCCCACCACGTTCCACGGCACCAGCAACGGCAGGGCGAGCAAGACCAGACACACGGGAACCCAGATGCCACGCGATGGCATGCATAACGAAACGGCAATCCCCAGCGGGATCTGAATCAGCAACACACATGCCGAAAAGAACAACTGGCGACCGAGCGCGGCGTGAAGGTCGCGATCGCGCAATATCTCCTCGAACCACTCGGTGCCGACGAAGAAATGCGTGCGGGGGTCGAGAATATCCTGAACGGAGTAGTTGACCACCGTCATCAGAGGAATGATGGCGCTGAACGCCACGATGATGAGCACGGGCAGCACCAGCCACCAGGCCCGATTGTTGTGTATCTTGGTCATGGCCTTACTCCACGAGGAAATCGTCGGCGTAGAATTTCACCCAGGCATCGGGGAAACGAATCCAGGTCGTTCCCTGAGGGATGGGTTCGTCTTCTTCGATACGCATCTTGATATCGCGGCCACCCAGGTCGAGATCGACAATGCGATAAGTGCCCAGGTCCTCGACGAAACGCACCTCGACCGGCATGGCATCCTCATCGTCGACGGAGGCCTGGACGACGAATTCGGGACGAATGCCCAGCACCAGGCGAGCACCGTTTCGCGCTTCGAGACGCCGATACTGGTCTGCGGAAAGCGAACGTTCGGTGCTGCCGAACTTCACGCCGCCCGGCGTGAGCTCGACGTCGATCAGGTTCATGCCGGGGCTACCGATGAAGTAGCCGACGAAGGTGTGCGCGGGGTGCTCGAAGAGTTCACGTGGTGTGCCGAACTGCACCACCTGCCCTTCATACATCACCGCGATCTTGTCGGCGAATGTCGAGGCCTCGAGTTGATCGTGGGTCACGTAGACCATGGTGATGTTGAACTTCTCGTGGATCTGCTTGAGCTTGCGGCGCAGTTTCCATTTCAGTTGGGGGTCGATCACCGTCAGCGGCTCATCGAAGAGAATGGCCGAGACGTCATCGCGCACCAGCCCACGCCCCATGGACACTTTCTGCTTCTCATCGGCGGTCAGTTGCTTCGCCTTGCGGTGCAGCATGGGCTGCAACTCGAGGATGTCGGCCACTTCCATGACCCGGGCCTGGACATGGGCTTCATCGCACTTCTGGTTGCGCAGCGGAAAGGCCAGGTTGTCGTACACCGTCATGGTGTCGTAGATCACCGGGAACTGGAAAACCTGGGCGATATTGCGCGCCTCGGGAGGCTGCTCGTTGACCCGCTTGCCGTCGAACAGCACCTCGCCCATGGAGGGTTGCAGAAGGCCCGAGATGATGTTGAGCAAGGTGCTCTTGCCGCAGCCGGAAGGGCCCAGCAGGGCGTAGGCCCCGCCCTGCTTCCAGACATGCTCCATCTCGCGAATCGCGTAGTCTTCCGGGCGGACGGGATTGGGCAGATAACTGTGGGCCAGGTTGCGCAAACTGATTTCAGCCATGGTGACCTCCCTGGCGCTGTGGCGCCTTGATCAACGTTTCCTGTGCATCGAAGACCACCAGTTTGCTGCCGGGCACGAAGACCCTGACCGAGTCGTCGACGTCGAAGTCATGAATGCCGTTCAGATGCAGCACCAGGCTGAGGTGGCGATTGCTGACGTGCAGGAAGGTCTCAGAGCCGCTGATCTCGGCCAGATCCACCGTGACGTTGAATTCCAGATCGTCCTCGGCCAGCGGGGTCAGGCTCAGGTGGCTCGGCCGCACCCCCAATTGGTAGCGACCATCCTCGAGTTCCCTGAGCCATGCGGGACGGGCAAAACACATGTCGGCGCCGAAATGCACCGACGCGCCACGCACCTGGACATCCAGCAGGTTGATGGGAGGCTCGGAGAACAGCCCGGCCGCCGTCACATTGCACGGATGCCCGTAGACCTCCTCCGTCGGTCCGCTCTGGATGATGCGGCCCTCATGCAGCAGCGTGGTGGTGCCCCCTAGCGCCAGGGCTTCGCTGGCCTCTGTGGTGGCATAGACCGCAATGGTGTTGCGCGCCTGAAACAGCTTGCGCATTTCCAGGCGCAGTTCCTCGCGCAACTTGTAGTCGAGATTGACCAGCGGTTCGTCGAACAGCACCAGGTCGGCATCCTTGACCAGCGCCCTGGCCATGGCGGTGCGCTGCTGTTGCCCGCCGGAGAGCTCCTGTGGATAGCGGTCGAGGAGATGCTCGATATGCAGCATCTCGGCGGTTTCCCGGACCCGACGCTTGATTTCCTGACGGTCGACCCTGGCCAGTTTGAGTGGTGAGGCGATGTTGTCGAAGACGGTGAGACTGGGATAGTTGATGAATTGCTGATAAACCATGGAGACGTTGCGCTGACGTACCGGAACCCCGGTCACATCGTGACCGTTCATCAGAATGCGGCCCCGCGACGGAGGCTCCAGCCCCGCCATCAAGCGCATCAGCGTCGTCTTGCCGGCAAGGGTGCGCCCCAGGAGCACATTGAAGGAACCTGGCTCGAACGCCAGGTTGGCCTCGCTGATGTGCCTGGCGCCATCGACCACATGATCGACATTTTCAAGGGTCAGAGACATGCTGGACTCGTTGTCATCGTTGTTGGGCATGGGCTCCCGGTGACCGAGGCCAGAACGGGAGCGGCGACACGATTATTCATTTGCGAAAATGATGCCACCCCTTGCCCACCGATTGACCAAAAAGATATTAACCATCTGTTATTAAACTATTTTTTATCTTTCTTATACCTTGGTATAAGATAAATGATAGCGATTTTCGCTAGCCTTCCTGTAAAGTAGTGAACAGTCACGACAGAAGAAATGAACATTTTGTGTTCACAAATGAACATCCAGGATCAATAATAAGCCAGCCACCAGGTATTCCCGATGAGCGAATCGCTTGTGCATCATCGTCAACGACTGCAGGCTGCCCAGCGCCGCTGCCAGAACCTGCCCATGGGCGAGCAATCCCCATTGCACGGCTCCGAACTGCGCCGACGCCTGGACGAGCATGCCGTGCTGTCGGTTCTGGAAAGCAGTATCGTCGCCGACTACGCCCAACTGCTCGAACACTGGAAAAGCTACCTGGTCATGACCGACCGGGACGGTGTGCTGCTGCGTAGCTGGGGTCAGAGTGAGCTGATTCCCGACACGGCCCGGCCACTCTTTTCACCCGGCCAGCCATGGAGCGAGTCGGCACTGGGGTGCAATGCCATCGGCATTTGCCTGCATGACCAACTCCCGACCTTCGTCAGTGGCAAGCAGCATTCCTTGCATGCGCTACGGGACCTGGAATGCTCCGCCGCTCCCCTGGTCGATCCACGTGGCGATGTCGACGGCTGTCTGGCCATGTTCGTCGACCCGCGGCGAGTGCGGAGCCGGACCCAGGGGTTCGTCCAGGTACTGGCCCAGCAACTGGAGAATCGCCGGCTGATCGACGCCTACGGCGATGGCCACTACCAACTCACCTTCAACAACTCTCCCGACAATCTCGACAGCCCGCGCGCGGGCCTGCTGATCATCGATAGTGCCGGCCAGCTGCAAGCCATGAATGCCAGGGCTCGCTGGATCCTCGGCGAACATATCCCGGCTCGCCTGCATTGGCATCAGCTATGCGGCACCCCTTGGCGAGAGGCCAGGGCCCACGTGGAAGGCCGCCTGGACATCACCTTCCACGGGCGTTTGCTCTGTCATGCCCGGCTATCGCCGCCTCGCCGCCCACAGGACCAGCGAGCTGCCCTGCACCCCGCCTGGCGGGCGCTGGATCTGGGTGACAGCAAGCTGCACCACGCCATCCTGCTGGCCGAACGCCTCAAGGATGCGGGCATCCCCATGCTGATCCAGGGTGAAACCGGCGTCGGCAAGGAGGTCTTCGTACGGGCTCTGCATGCGGCGAGCCAGCGCGCCGATATGCCCCTCGTCGCCATCAACTGCGCCGCCATTCCCAGCGAGTTGGTCGAGGCCGAACTGTTCGGCTACGAGCGCGGTGCCTTCACCGGCGCGGATCCTCGCGGCAAGATCGGGCGCATCCGTCAGGCGCATGGCGGCCGCTTGTTCCTGGACGAGATCGGCGACATGCCCCTGGGGGTTCAGGCACGTCTGCTGCGCGTGCTGCAAGAGCGCCAGGTCACGCCACTCGGTGCCACCGATGCCTATGCCGTGGATATCGAACTGGTCGCCGCCACTCACCGGCCGCTGGAGGAGCAGGTGGCCGAGGGTCGTTTCCGCGCCGACCTCTACTACCGTCTGTGCGGGGTATCCTTGCCGTTGCCGCCCGTGCGCGAGCGGGAGGATCTCCGCCAGTTGGTCATGTCGCTACTCTCCGATCTGGCCACACCACTGCCGCCGCCCCGCCTGAGCGACGCCCTCTGGTCGCGAATCCAGTCCCATGCCTGGCCCGGCAATATCCGTGAACTGGAAAACCTGCTGCGGGTGGGGATGGCCATCGCGGACGGCAACATGCTCGATATCGATCACCTGCCGGCCCTTTCCGCTACTCAACGGGCGTCGCTACCGCCGTCAGTGACTCGCACGGCTCCTTCCGCCGACAGCATGAGCGAACGACTGGCGCGGCATAACGGCAACGTCTCGTCGCTGGCCCGCGAGCTCGGCGTCAGCCGTACCACGCTCTACAAGTGGCTGCGAGATGCCGAGAAGCGCCACGCAAGTGTTGTGGACGACCAGGCGACCCAGGGGTGGCCGGACCAGGGCATTACCTGACGTTTGCTTTCACCGGCGATGTTCGGTTTGCAACATCTGGAAGGAGAAGGGGTCACCGCCGGCTGGTGAGCCACGCGGCGTGCACCATGCCCGGAAAATAGCCGAGTAGGGTCAAGAGAACACTGATCCAGAAATGAAAGCCCGGCCCGGTCCGCCGATAGACGCCGACGGGTGGCAGGAGAAGCACCCACCAGCGACGACGCGGATTCCCCCGGCCGCTCCTCGCCGCCACCGTTCGCCTGGCGGTGGCGTTCAAGGCTTTTTTGACGGCGCCAGAGGGCTTTCGCCTTCCCAGTGCCTGACACCCCCCTCCTCGGCCCGATAATGCAGATGGGCCTGGGGGTCGATCTTCTGCACCAACTGGTCGGCCCCCTCCGCCAACTCGTCGTGATAGCGCTCCCAGTCTTCCCAGTCGTGAGGAGTGCCAGCCTTCGGGCGGTGCTGCCCCGCCTCGCGCGCACGCGACCAGGCCAACTCTTCCAGGGTATTGGGCTTGTCACTGTCCTTGTCCTTATCGAGCTGAATGCCTTTCTTGGCCAGATATTCACGCGCATCCATCGATCCCCTCCCCATGTCATTCACATGCCACTTTCATCGCTAACGCCTAGCGCCGGGCGCAGCATTTTCGTTATGCCCGGCTACTGCCTTCGAGTCGAGACACCATCCCCCGGTTCCTCCCCGGAACCCCGGCCAGCAACGCACACCGTTGGTAATAATGTTTAGCGATCCCCAGATGGCAACCGTAGGACTCGGCTATGCTGAATTCGAGAAACGCTATGGTGCCTGTGATTGCCTGCCGGTAGGCGAAAGCGCACTGTCCAACGCCAACCTGCGACTGGGGCCGGCCTTCGTCGAGCGTAGCATGAAAGGCAGACGCGGCGGTCAAGCCCCATGGTGGGTGCCATAGCACTCGACTCATATTGGCCATGACCTCTGGCAGAAGGAGAACCGCCATGCCCCACAAGGCGCCCACCATCGTTCGCGAGATCATGTCTCGTGACTGTTACCGCGTCAGTGGCAATACGTCGGTGACCACCCTGGTCAAGGGGCTGGCGCTACACCGCCTGCCCGGCGCTCCCGTGGTCGATGACCGCGATCACTTGATCGGTTTCATCTCCGAGCAGGATGTCCTTGGCAAGGTGCTGGAGAGCGCCTACCTCAACGACGAACCGCCCCTGGTCAAGGAACTGATGCGCCATGAAGTACTGTCGGTGCCTGCCACCAAGAGCATCACCGACCTGGCACAGGAGATGCTCGGCACCAAGCCCAAGGTCTATCCGGTCGTGGAGCAGGAACGCCTGGTAGGCATCGTCACCCGGCGTGATGTGCTCAGCGCGATTCTCAGGATGCGCGGCACGCACTAGCCGGCCATTGCGCAGGAAGCCCGGCACCGCTCAGGAGGCGCCGGCGCCCGTTCGCGCGCGACCTCCACCCGTCAGGCAAAGAAAAAGCCGCCATGTGTCGCCACATGACGGCTTAAAGGATCGAAACTGCGAGCATAAGACACAATTCTGGAGCGACTGCTATCGACTCGTGAAATTGCGCTTATGTCCCTATGACCATACTCAGCGAAAAAGTTCTCACCCGTTCGAGAAAAATTTTCCTCTGCCGACGCCGACTTGCCAGAACCGCCCCGAGTTCTTTATCATCGCGTTGCGTTGCGGGTGTAGCTCAATGGCAGAGCAGAAGCTTCCCAAGCTTAAGACGAGGGTTCGATTCCCTTCACCCGCTCCAGTCGTACTGGTGGCAATGCAGTGCATCCCTTGCCACCCCCTCAAGAGCCTTGGTCATGGCGCTGTTCCTGCTGGTCTTTGCCGTCTGCCTGCTGATCCTGTGCGGCATGGTGGGCATCTTGTTATTGTCTCGTACGCCTCGCTATCGCACCGAGCCCAAGGACCTGCTCGCCCTGTTCGACAAGGCGATCGATGGCAGCGTGGGAGAGACCGAGTGGCACACCATCATCGGCTATCCGGTGCGCCACGACGACTATCTCGAGGACGTGCGACGTCGGGCACAGCGCCTGATGGACGAACACGGCCGGCCATGGAAGGCGGCCAGAGGCGAGCCGCTGCTGTCCCCTGCAGGGCAAGAGGAGCTCGCGGCGCTGCGCGATCACTTGGCGGCCCACACCGCCTTGCGCGAACGACAAGGCCACGACGCTGACTGATAACTGCCGTTGTCGTGCCAAACCCATTACAATGTGGATATAAATTGTTCACCACCGGTTCCGGCGCAATCGGTGGACGTTTCGAATTCGCCCTGGATGTTTCGCGCCTGAGGTGATTGCATGCCCAGTGCCATACGCTTGATCCCGCTGGACAATACGACCAGACATCATGACCACGATTATCACCAGATCGTGATCGGTCTCACCGGGCATGCCGAATTCGAGATCGAAGGGCTGGGCGGCTCGATCGCTCCACTCTCGGGGTGCATCGTGCCAGCCAACCACGTGCACTACTATGAGGGCATCGGCGAGAACCGGCAGTTGATCCTCGACCTGCCCGCCGACGCTTCCCCGTTGACCGGTCCCCATCATGAGTTCTCCCGGCTCTTCGATGCCCCACGCTTCTTCGCTCTCGACGAGCCGTTGCGAGCGTATCTCAACTTCCTGACCCAAGAGCTCGGTCAGCCACATCATCAACAGGAGCCGCAGCAACGCCAGGGACAAGGCGACCTGCTGGCGGCTACCTTTCTGGGCTGCCTGTATGCCCGTCTACACCCCGATCGTCTGGTCAGCGGCCACAGTCGGCTGAACCTGCCGGCCCTCGACCGCTTCATCCAGCGCCACCTTGCCCAGCGCCTGACGGTCGCCGACCTGGCTCGCCAGGCTTGCCTGAGCGAAGCGCATTTCAGCGAATGTTTCCGCGCCCAGACCGGCCTGACGCCTTATCAATACCTGCTTCGCCAGCGTCTCGGTGCCGTGCGTCGCCTGCTCACCTCGACGCGCCTTCCTCTGTCAGAAATCGCCGCGCATACCGGTTTTGCCAACCAGAGTGCCTTGTCGCATGCCTTCCGGCGCACCTACGGTCATCCTCCCAGTCAACTGCGCCGCGACAGCGACCACCAGGGCGCTTTCCTGCCGGCCATTTCCTAGGCGCCTTTCGGACCAGTACTGGTCGACCATCCACAAACCCACCAGACTACTAGACTAAAGTCTATAAATTTCAATCAGTGGGCCAACTTTCCGCCCTTTCGACAAATCCTCCCGGGAAATCGGCAAGACGCTCATCCCTCTCCCGTCCTACATTCAGGTCATCATTACTGGGGGGTGGGCCACGTGAACGATCGGGGCCCGCTCACCAATCGCTATGGGGTAGTCACATGCTCAATGCTAACAATATGCTGGACAATGCCACTTGGCAGCAGGACCTCGATACGCTGTTTGCCCGTATCAGCGATCACTATGTGGTCGACGAAGAGACCTTTGTCGGCGAATTGGTCGACTTGCTGTCCGCCGATGAGGCCGACTTCAAGCGCACCGCCGCCCAGGCGGCCGAGCTGGTGCGCGAAGTGCGCGAGATGGACACGGCGGTGGACTCCATCGACGAATTGCTACAACAATACAGCTTGGACACGCATGAAGGCTTGATGTTGATGTGTCTGGCGGAGGCCATGCTGCGCATCCCCGACAAGGCCACCGCCGACGCCCTGATCGAAGACAAGCTGGGGCCCGCCGACTGGAAATCTCACCTCGGACAGAGCGAGTCCTGGTTCGTCAACGCGTCGACCTGGGGCCTGCTGATGACCGGGCGTGTCATCAAGATGGACCAGCCGAAGGACGGCAAACCCGCCAGCTTCATCAACAAGCTGGTCAACCGCATGGGCGAGCCGGTGATTCGCCGCGCCATGTACGAAGCGATGAAGATCATGGGCAAGCAGTTCGTGCTGGGCCGTGACATCGATGAAGCGTTGAAGCGCTCCAAGCCGCTGTTCGACAAGGGCTACACCTACTCCTACGACATGCTCGGCGAAGCGGCACGCACGCGTGCCGATGCCAGGCGCTACTTCGACTCCTATGCCAACGCCATCCATAGCGTCGGCAAGACCAGCCAGTCGCTTACCGACAAGACACCGGCACCGTCGATCTCCATCAAGCTCTCGGCCCTGCACCCACGCTATGAATTCGGTCGCCGCGAGCAAGTGCTCGTCGAGTTGGTCGACAGTGTCAAGCAGCTCGCCACCATGGCTCGCGAGCTCGACGTGGCGATGACCATCGATGCCGAGGAAGTCGACCGTCTGGAGCTGTCGCTGGAAGTCTTCCGAGCGGTCTACGAGAGTGATGCCTGCCGCGGCTGGGGCCATTTCGGCCTGGTCGTGCAAGCCTATGCCACGCGCGCCCTACCGGTACTGCATTACCTCAACCGCCTGGCTGACCAGCAGGGTGACGAGATCCCCATGCGCCTGGTCAAGGGCGCTTACTGGGACACCGAGATCAAGGAATCCCAGCAGCTGGGGATCGATGGCTATCCGGTATACACACGCAAGGCCAGCACCGATGTCGCCTACCTGGCCTGTGCACGCTTCCTGCTGTCGGAAAACACCCGTGGGCGCATCTTCCCGCAGTTCGCGACACACAATGCCCATACCATCAGCACCATTCTGGAGCTGGCCAACGAGGCCGGCCGCCCCTTCGAGTTCCAGCGTCTGCACGGCATGGGCGAAGCGCTCTACGATGTGGCCCTCAAGCGTGCGCCGAAGGGCACCTATTGCCGCATCTATGCGCCGGTGGGAGCCCACAAGGACCTGCTGCCGTACCTGGTGCGTCGCCTGCTAGAAAACGGCGCCAACTCCTCTTTCGTCCACCAGCTGGTGGATCCACGCGTCCCGGTGGAGTCGCTATGCGTGCACCCGGTGGAAACGCTCAAGCAGTACAAGACCTATGCTAACAACAGGATTCCTTTGCCAAAGGATATCTACGGGCCCAACCGCCTGAATTCCAAGGGAGTGAACTTGAACATCAATAGCCAGTACCAGCCCCTGATGGACGAGATGGCGACATTCATGGACAAGGAGTATCACGCCAAACCGCTGCTGGCCTTTGACGTCGCCGATGACGCCAATGCGCGCCATGACGTGCTTTGTCCCTTCGACCGCAAGGTCAAGGTCGGCAGCGTGCAATGGACCTCCCGGGAGCAGGCCGCCAAGGCCGTCGACGCCGCCTGGTCGGCATTCCCGCGCTGGGATGCCACTCCGGTCGCTGAACGTGCCGCCATCATCCGTCGTCTCGCCGGGTTGATGGAGAGCCATCTGGCCGAACTGATGACGCTGTGTTCACGCGAAGGCGGCAAGCTACTCACCGATGGCGTCGACGAGATCCGCGAGGCGGTGGACTTCTGTCGCTACTACGCCATGCGTGCCGAGGAGCTGTTCGGTGGCGCCACCACCCTGCCCGGCCCGACCGGCGAGTCCAACGAGCTGATGCTCGGTGGCAAGGGAGTCTTCGCCGCCATCAGCCCCTGGAATTTCCCGGTGGCGATCTTCTGCGGCCAGGTGGTCGCCGCGGCGGTAGCCGGCAACACCGTGCTGGCCAAGCCCGCCGAGCAGACCTCGCTGGTCGCCAATCGCGTCATCGAGCTGCTGTACGAGGCCGGGATGCCGCGCGATGTCGTCCAGTTACTGCCCGGTGACGGCCCTACCGTCGGCAGCGTGCTGTCGTCCGACCCGCGCATCACCGGTGTGGTGTTCACCGGCGGCACCGATACCGCCCAGATCATCAACCGCGCCCTGGCCGCCCGTGAAGGCGCTGCCCTGCCGACCCTCATCGCCGAAACCGGTGGCATGAACGCCATGATCGTCGACTCTACCGCCCTGCCCGAGCAAGTGGTTACCGACGTCATCCAATCGGCCTTCCAGAGTGCCGGCCAGCGCTGCTCGGCGTTGCGCGTACTCTATGTGCAGGACGACGTGGCCGACCGCGTGATCGAGATTCTCAAGGGCGCCATGGACGAGTTGCACGTCGGCGATCCCCGCGACCTGGGCACCGACGTGGGGCCAGTCATCGACGAGGACGCGCGCAAGGGCCTGATGGCGCACATCGAGACGCTCAAGGGGGAAGGTCGCCTGGTGGCGGAGACCCGTCTCGACCCGGCGCACACCAGCCATGGCACCTTCGTCGCCCCGGTGGCCTTTGAGATCGATGGCATCGACACCCTGGAGCGCGAGCAGTTCGGCCCCATTCTGCACATCGTGCGCTACAAGGCCGAGGACATCGATGCGGTCATCGACTCGATCAATGATCGCCGCTATGGCCTGACCTTCGGCGTGCACAGCCGCAACGAATCCTTCGCCAATGCCATTGCGCAGAAGATCCGGGTCGGCAACGTTTACGTCAATCGCAATATCATCGGCGCCGTTGTCGGGGTACAGCCCTTCGGCGGTCAGGGCCTGTCCGGGACTGGTCCCAAGGCCGGCGGCCCGCACTACCTGCTGCGTTTCGCCACCGAAAAGACCCTGACTATCAATACCGCAGCCCTCGGCGGCAACGCGTCACTACTGGCCCTGGGAGATGACTGACCCCAGGACGGCAGGCCGTCTGGACGGGATGCCGCCTATGGCATCTCGTCTGGACGGGAGCGTGCGAAAGCTCCTTGTAGTGCGGCAGGGTCATTTCGACGTTCGACAACAATAACCCTGAAGGATAGGAAGACGACCATGGTTCAAAACGACTTCACCATTGGCTTTACCTTTGCCATATACCTGTTGGTCATGCTCGGCATCGGCGTTATCGCCTACCGACGCACCACCAACCTTTCCGATTACATTCTCGGCGGGCGGTCGCTGGGGCCTTGGACCTCGGCGATTTCCGCCGGCGCATCCGACATGTCGGGCTGGCTGTTGCTGGGTTTGCCCGGCGCCGCCTATGTCAGCGGCCTGTCCGCGGGCTGGATCGCCGTGGGTTTGCTGGCGGGCACCTGGCTGAACTGGCTGGTCGTCGCTCGCCGTCTGCGCGTCTACAGTTTCAAGTCCGGTGATTCCCTGACCCTGCCGGAGTTCTTCGCCAACCGCTTCCGTGACAACACTCAGCTGCTGCGCGTGGTGTCGGCGGTCTTCATCCTGATGTTCTTCATGTTCTACACCAGCTCTGGCCTGGTGGCGGGTGGCAAGCTGTTCGAGACCGTCTTCGGCTTCGACTACACCGTTGCGGTGACAATCGGGACGCTCGCGATCATCTCCTACACCTTCTTCGGTGGCTTCCTGGCGGTGTCCTGGACCGACCTGATCCAAGGCCTGATGATGGCGGTTGCCCTGCTGATCGTGCCGGTGATCGCCCTGACCGAACTCGGCGGCTTCGGCGGCAGCGGCGCGCAAATCCTTGCCGAGAACCCGGATATGCTGAAGTGGTTCACCGATGCCTCCACCGGTGAAGCCCTCACCGTCGTGGGCATCGTCAGCTCCCTGGCCTGGGGCCTGGGCTACTTCGGTCAGCCGCACATCCTGGCGCGCTTCGCCGCCATCCGCAGCGAAGACGATATCCCCACTGCGCGTCGCATCGCCGTGTCCTGGTCGGCCCTGTGCCTGGTCTGCGCCATGGCCGTCGGCCTGCTCGGCAGCGTCTACATGGCCCGCGACCTGGGAGATGGCGAAACCATCTTCATGGTCATGGTGAATGCCATCTTCCACCCGGCCATCGCCGGGGTGCTGCTGGCCGCGATCCTCGCCGCCGTGATGTCCACCGCCGACTCCCAACTGCTGGTGTCCTCATCTGCGCTGACCGATGACTTCTACAAGGCCATGCTGCGCAAGAATGCGTCGCAGAACGAACTCGTCTGGGTGGGGCGTTTCGCGGTCATCGCCATCGCCATCATCGCCTACGTGCTGGCGCTGAACCCGGACTCCACGGTACTGGGCCTGGTCTCCTACGCCTGGGCGGGTTTCGGTGCCGCCTTCGGCCCGGCACTGATCATGGCACTGTTCTGGCGGCGCATGAATACCTGGGGCGCCCTGGCCGGCATCGTGGTCGGCGGCGTGACCGTGGTGCTCTGGGCGCAAATATCCGGCGGCATTTTCGATCTCTACGAGATCGTGCCCGGCGTCGTCTTCGCCTATATCGCTATCGTCGCGGTGAGCCTGGCCACCAGCGACGTCAGCAGCGAAATCACTGCCGAGTTCGATGCGCTGAGCCATTCTTGAGCCAACCAGGTATGTGAGGATCGCGGGGCCACCTGAGGGTGGCCCCGCTTTCATGGGTAGAAAGCGCTGGCCGATGTCACAAGAAGAGAGGGTTCGATCGATACGGTGCATAGTCAGAAAGCCCGCCATAACACGATCAAGGCAAACACGCCCAACAGCCACCAACACGTCGGCTCACCCAGCAACCGACGCGGCCAGCCCGGCCGGACCTGCAGACCTAGCCCGTGCATGAACCCCGCCCCCAGCGCCCAGGCTCCCAACACGACCAGCGGCAACCGTAGCGGCAATGGCAAGGTACTGAGCAGATCGGGCCGCCACAGCAACCAGAGCGCCAGCGTGGCCGAAATCACCATCGACAACAGCGGTGCCCAAGGCAAGCGACGTATCCATTCATAGCGCATCATCCTTCTCTCCTTCCGTGCCACCACGCCCTTACACCTGCAGTTAAGAAGATTTTCCAACCCGCTGCGAATCCATACTCTGCCCAATAAAAATTATACATTTCTTAGACAAGGCAACATGATCCAATATCAGACTTTAGTCAAAAGCTTTTGTATCGCATCCCGGTATCTTGGGGTCAACATGCGTATCGAGTTGATAACAATTTTTAACGAGACTTAGGAAACACTGTTTTTTATACTGGCCTTGTCGAATCAAAAGCCGGTCATCCGGCCTGATGTGTACGTCTGACGTATCAAGGAGTGACAGATGAGCAAGATCAAGTGGATTTCTGCAGCGGTCATCGCGGGTAGCTGCGTCTTCGCCACTCAGGCCGCCATGGCCTATGGCTACAGCGCCGGGGATTTCTTCGTCCGCGGTGGCATCGCCAAGGTCAATCCCGAGTCTGACAACGGTGAGGCGCTGGGCCAGGATCTGGATATCAGTGACGAAAACGGCTTTACCTATGGCTTGGGTTATCTGTTTCACGACAAGTTCGGTGTCGAGCTCAACGGTTCGGAATCGTTCCAACATGACGTGAGCCTTGGTGGCGCGGATCTCGGTACCGTTGACCGCATTCCGGTCAACCTGATGGTCAACTACTACCCGCTGGGCGGCCTGGACGCCCGTGTGCAGCCCTACGTGGGCGCCGGCCTCAATTACACCAACATCTCCGGTGAGCCAGCAGATATCGACGCCCGTCGCTCGTTCGGTGCCGTGGGTCAGGTTGGCCTGGATTTGGCCGTCACCGAGAACGTCATGCTCAATGGCTTCGCCAACTATGCCGATGTGGATTCCGATCTGCGGAGGAATGGCGACCAGATCGGTACCGCCAAGATTGATCCGATGACCATCGGTGGTGGTGTCACCTTCCGCTTCTAACGACAGGATGTCGAGTCGACGCACGCGTGAACGATAACGCCGGGCCCTATGCCCGGCGTTGTCGTGTCGTCATACCACCAGTCACCTGGGACTATGGCGCGACAACCCGAGCATGGCCAGGATGGAATCGTCCAGGCCATCGACCGCTTCCACCGCCCGCAGCCGGGCATGATAGTCTGCGCTGAGAAAGGGCTCGCCGGCCAGCAAGTGCGCGAGATATTCTCGCGCCGGCTTGAGTGCGGGACGCGTCCGTTCGGGGACGGCGATATAGACCCAGGCCTCGATCGCCCCTTCGGCAGTCACGATGGTGCGACGCTGGCGTTGATAATCGTGGGGATAGCCCTCGTAAGGATCCATCAGCTCGATCTGTGCCGGCTCGCTCAACCGGAACAAGGCGCCCTCCACTCGCGCGCCCTGGCGGCTCGCCACATTGGCATGGGCGATACCGGGAATCCGTGACGCCTTGTCGAAGCGCAGCTCGTGGTCTTCCAGGACGCCGGCCATGGCACGCCGCGTGGCCCCGATTCGTGCTTCGACACGTGCCGGGTTCATATTGCTGCCGTAAGCGAAATAATAAGGCATAGGTCGTCGCTGACTGCGTCTCGGTGACGGTCGGTTTTCTGGTCGATCAATTTTCGGTGATGACGCGATCGACTTCCTCGATGGCCTTCACCACCAGCAATAGAGTGCTGGGCCTGGCTTGCGATTGCTTGAGGTAGACCTCGGCAGCAGGCGCCACTTGGCAGTTTTCCGGCAACGGTGCTTCGGCTTCGATCAGGGCATCGAGGCGAGCGATGAACACGAAGCGCAGCCACTGGGGCAACTCCATGGTATCGACGCAGAATGGCTGCTCACTGTCGAAGGCCTCCGGTGTCGGCTGAGGCATCCGCCACATGTCGGCTGCCTTCATGGTCGCTTCCAGGCGCCGCAGCGCCTCATCGAGTTGCTGATACACACTCATGACGACTCCGGGGATAGGCTATGGTGTCATTATCCTAGCTAGACACCACCTTGACCACCCCGACACCACGTTCTGGCAAGGCTCAAGGTACCAGCGGCACCTGGGTAGCCAGTATCTTGCGCAGGAAGTCGCGCGTACGCGCGTCATGAGGCGCGTAGAACAGCTGCGATGGCGGCCCCTGCTCGACGATGCGCCCTCCTTCCATGAAGATCACCCGATCGGCCACATCCCGGGCAAAGCTCATCTCGTGGGTCACTACCAGCATGGTCTGGCGCTCGCGAGCCAGTTGCTTCATCAAGGCCAGCACTTCTTCCACCCATTCCGGGTCCAACGACGAGGTCGGCTCGTCGAACAGAATCACCTCGGCTTGGGCAGCCATGGCGCGACCAATCCCCACCCGCTGCTGCTGCCCGCCGGACAGCGACGCCGGATAGGCGTCTGCCTTGTCGGCCAGCCCGATGCGCTCGAGGATCTCCCGCGCTCGGGCATGGGCCTTGCTCTTGGTCCAGCGGTTGACCACGATCAATCCCTCGGCGATGTTCTCCAGCGCCGTCTTGTTGGCGAACAACGCATAGTTCTGGAACACGAAGGCGGTACGCCGTCGCAGGGCCAAAATCTCGGCCTTCTTCGCTCGCGTGACATCGAGGCTCAAATCGCCGACCTGCAACCAGCCGGCATCCGGACGTTCGAGAAAGTTCAGGCAACGCAGCAGGGTCGACTTGCCGGTCCCCGAGGGGCCGATCACCACAATGATCTCGCCCTGCTGGATCTCCAGATCGATGCCATCGAGCACGCTGACACCCTGAAAGCGCTTGATCAGTCCTTGTACCTTGATCATCGCCGATACGCCTCGCCCAGTCGTACTTCCAGACGCCGCTGCACCCAGGCCAGCAGTTCAACGATTCCCCAATACAGCAACGCCACGGTGATGAAGGCTTCGAAATAGAGGAAGCTGCCGGCGGCCTCCTTCTGGGTCGCCCCCATCAACTCGGTGACACCCAAGGTAAAGGCCAGCGAGGTCGCCTTGATCATGTCGATGAAATAGTTCATCAGGGTCGGCACCGCCACACGCGTCGCCTGAGGCAGCACGATACGTCGCATCAACTGGCCATTGGTCATGCCGATCGACAGCGCCGCCTCGGTCTGGCTGCGGTCGACCCCGACGATGGCGGCGCGAATCGACTCCGCCATGTAGGCGGAAAAATGCATTGTCAGCCCCATGATGGTGGCGGTGACGCCGTTGATCTGGGTCAGGAAGGCCAGTAACTGCGGCAACCCATAATAGAAGAGGAAGAGTTGAACCAGCAGTGGCGTGCCGCGGAAGAAGGAAATGAACAGCAGCGTCGCGGCGTTCAGCCCGGGTATCGCCAGCACCCGCACCACCGCCAGCAGGCAGGCCAGCACCAAGGCCAGGACCATGCCCGCCGCCGCCATTTCCAGTGTCAGCGGCAGATAGCGCAACAACACCGGCAATAGGCCCAGCATGTAGTCGATATCGAGCACTCTCATGAATCAGGCGCTCCTTGTCATCAGGGGCGCGTGATGTCGGTACCGAACCAGCGCTCGGAAATCGATGTCAGAGTGCCGTCCTCGCGTAGCTCATCCAGCGCGGCATTGATCCGATCACGTAACTCCCGGCCCTGTTCAGTATCGCGGAACGGCAAGGCATTGCGGATCTCGGAAAACGGCTGCCCGGCGAGTTCCAGCGGTAACGGCGTTTCCTTGATCACCTGGCTGGCGCTGACCCGGTCCATGACGAAGGCGTCGACGCGCCCGAGGGCCGTGTCTTGCTCGATATTGCGCTCATAGGTGCGGATATCGATCTCATCGGCATAGGGCAACTCACGCAGCAGCTGTTCGTAGTTGGAACCCAGGTTGACGGCCACCGACTTGCCGCGCAGGTCCTCGACGCCGTGGATATCGTCATTGCCACGCTTGACCACCACCTGGGCGCCATCGTAAACGTAGGGCTCGGTGAACAGATACTTGGCCTGGCGTTCCTCGGTGATGGTGATCTGGTTGGCGATGGTGTCGATGCGGCCCGACTCCAGCATGCCGAACAGACCCGAGAAGTTGGCAGTGATGAACTCCACCTCGACGCCCAGCTTGTCGGTGACCGCCTCCATCACGTCCACTTCGAAGCCTTGCAGTTCGTCTTGCCTGACAAACGTGAAAGGAAAATAGCTGCCGGACATCCCCACCTTGAGGGGCGCGTCATCGCCTTGGGCGGTTCCACCCAATGCCAGGGCACCTGTCGCCAATAACACGAGAGACAAGGAACGCAACATGGCCATTCTCCTGTGAACAAAGATTATCGAGGAATAAAGCATTATAAAACTTATTCCAGTTGGTTACATATCCTAGAGATTGACACTGAGGCTGGCTAATAGCCGTTGGCTATGCCTGACATTGTTGTCGACGGCCGCCATGATTCACAGAAACCTTGAAAGAGCTTGTGGATAACCACTGGACAAGCGTCTCTTGTCGAGGACTGCTGGGGCATGGCGACTATCGTTCAGTTTTTGACCAGCATTTTCGAGCGCCAATCGCGCGAACGCTTGCCGAGGCTACTGACAAGCCGCCCGCCACCGGGGTACAGTGCGCGGTTCAAGACCGGGAAGACGATATGCAGCCGATTCGCACACTCCACGATTTCTTCATCCGCAGCGGTGCCCAGGTGCTTCTTTACCATATGGGGAGGCGCGTCACGCCCTGCTCGCCTGCGACCCTGGCCGCTTTCGAAACAGGAGAGCAGTCCTGGCCTTGTCCTTGGCAGGGCCAGGCGCGTCTGGCCTGCGTATTCACTCTCGGCGACGCCCCCGAGCCCATGATCTGGTTTCTGGCGCTACCGCTGGACGAACAGGGGCAACTCGACCCAGGCCCTCGCGACGCTTTTCTGCAGCGCCTGCTGGAAACCCTGGGGCGTAGTGTGGAGCATCTGGGTCGGGACGACGGTCACGTCGACAACCTGATGAAGGACAACCCGCTGGCTTTCACGCCGCCCTTGCCTTATCAGGCCATGATGCATGCGCGGGCGAGTTTCGATCTCGATCACCCGGCCAGCCAGCACCTGGAGCTGGTCGAAGCGTATCTCGCCGGCGAGCAGGACGCCTCACAATGGCCGGCGCTCGGCCTGCAGGGACTCGCCGACTTCGCCGTGCGTCACGACTCCCACCAGGCCGCAGCGCTGGCGACACGGCTTCCCGAGCTGCCTGTAGAGGTCGTGCACGCCCTCTGCCACTGCCTGGAGCATGTGGCCGTCGAGTCGTCTCTGACACGCGCGCTACGCGGCCGCGGTGAGCGAGCGGCCCAGCAGGGAGACCTCGAAACCCTGTGTGCCTGCGTACGTGCCGTAGGGGCCGGCCCCACCGACGAGGTTGGCGCCTGGTTCGATGACCTGCTCGACGATCCACATGCCTGTGGCCCCGATTTGTTGGCCGCCATCGCGGCACGGGGCTGGGAGCATCTCGAGGACGACCGCCGCTTACCCCTGCTCCTGCAGCGCGCAGCCGAGCATCCCAAGGCGGACTTCTTCGCCCTGGCCCGCGACCTGGCACTGATCCCCCGGCTGCGTCTGCCGGTGCTGATGTGTCTGCGCGACGCCACGGCGGACTCGGCCATCGGCCGGCGTCTCACCTCACTCCACCGTCAGTGACGAGTCAATCCCATGAAAGCATTACCTTATCAGGCCAAGGCCGTGATCGGTCGTCGTGAAATGGTCACCCTGCCCGAACTCGGCCTGACATTGTGCTGCAAGGCCGATACCGGGGCACGTACTTCGGCACTCCATGCCGAGGATATCGAGTCCTTCGAGGAAGACGGCCATGTGTGGGTCAGCTTCGTGACACGGGGTGGCGGTTTGGGGAGCCCTGCTCACCCATTCAAGATGCACCTGCATGACCGCCGGCGCGTCACCAGTTCCAATGGCCAGAACGAGTGGCGTTACGTGATCCGTACCCAAATGGAGCTCGGCGAACTGGTCTTTCCCGTGGAACTGACGCTGGCCGACCGGCGCGATATGCGACACCCCATGCTGCTCGGTCGGCGCGCCATGCGCCGCCTGCTGATCGCTCCGGGTGCCGCTTTCCTGCATGGCGAACCTTGATCCCCACTCTCCACTGCCCCGAGGACGAAGAAAGACATGCATATCGCCCTGCTATCGCGCAACCGCAACCTATATTCCACCCGCCGGCTGATCGAAGCGGCGGAAAGTCGCGGGCATAGCGCCCGGGTGGTGGATACCCTGCGCTGCTACATGAATATCGCGTCGCATCGTCCCTCGATTCACTACAAGGGGCAGGAAATCGAGCCTTTCGACGCGGTGATCCCGCGCATCGGTGCCTCGGTTACCTTTTATGGCTGTGCGGTCTTGCGTCAGTTCGAGATGATGGGGACCTATGTCCTCAACGACTCGGTGGGCATCACCCGCTCGCGCGACAAACTGCGCTCGTTGCAATTGCTGTCGCGCAAGGGGCTGGGGTTGCCGATCACCGGCTTCGCCCACTCTCCGGATGACATCCCGGATCTGATCACCATGGCCAAGGGCGCGCCTTTGGTCATCAAACTGCTGGAAGGCACCCAAGGCATCGGCGTGGTGCTCGCCGAAACCAACCAGGCGGCCGAAAGCGTGATCCAGGCCTTCATGGGCATGAAGGCCAACATCATGGTTCAGGAGTACATCAAGGAGGCCAAGGGCGCCGACATCCGCTGCTTGGTGATCGGTGACAAGGTGGTGGCGTCCATGAAGCGCCAGGCCGCCGACGGTGAGTTCCGTTCCAACCTGCACCGCGGTGGCAGTGCCAGTGTCATTCGCATCACTCCCGAGGAGCGCTCCACGGCGATTCGTGCCGCCAAGGCCATGGGCCTGCGAGTCGCTGGGGTCGATCTATTGCGTTCCAACCACGGGCCGGTAATCATGGAGGTCAACTCCTCGCCGGGATTGCAGGGCATTGAAACGGCAACGGGCAAGGATATCGCTGGACTGATCATCGAACATATCGAGAAGAATACCGCCACGCAGCGCAAGACCCCTCCCAAAAAGCCCAAGGGGTGATCGCCGCAAAAGCGACCAAACTTGCAAAAAAGCAAATTTATTGATCACGAGGGGTAGCAAAACAGTGTTCTCCCCCGCACAATCAGCGTCACCGGAGGAGGTGACCGCTCATGTTTCTCGATAATCGCCAAGTGGCGATGGACAGCGTCTTGGAAGCGCTGGCCGACAGTCTCGACTATTTCCAGGACAATCTCGAGCGCCTGCGCCCGTCGTTGCGCGAGACATTGAAGCCGCATTACGAGGCGCGCAGCGAAGCGATGCATGAGCTCCAGGAACTGGCCAAGAAACACCTCCGCATGTTACCGCGTGACGCCGATGTCGAGCGCGACGACTACCTGTGGCTGTGGAGCCGCCTGAAGAGCTTCGTCGGTAACGACAGTCAGGTGCTGATCGGCGAACTGCTCGAACAGGAACGCGTGCTGATGCAGGCCATGGCCACGCTATATACCCACCCCCTGCCCGACCCCATCGAACCGGTTCTCGAGCGTTGCTGGAAAGGCTGCCGGGCATTGATTCGTGAACTCTACCGACTGCAGAAACAGCGGCGCTGATCCACTTTCGCCTGACGTCAGTCGAGCATGTCGAGGGTCTCGTAACGTGGCGGCCGTGGCGCCGGGTAGGGGGCGATCTGCAGCGGTTCCTCGGGGCCCAGGAAATGGGGCTGACGCCGCCAAAGGTACAGGTCGCCCACGGTCGCCATGCGCGCGAGCCATTCCCTGACCCGCAGCCGCCATACCCCTGTCACATGATTCGACGGTACGGCACACCCGGTGACTTCCAGCCCCAGCGCATCGGCGATGAACATTGCTCGCGGCAGGTGCCACGACTGCGTGATCAGCATCGCTCGCTGGACACCGAAGATCTTGCGTGAGCGCGCCAGGGTGTCGAAGGTACTGAAGCCGGCATAGTCGAGGGTCATGTCCTCGTCGCGCACGTTCCGGCCGCGCAGATCTCGCCACATGGTCACCGGCTCATTATAGAAGCGTGTGCGGTTATCGCCGGAAAGCAGCAGGTGCTCGACGCGGCGCGCACCGATCAACCGCGAGGCGGCACTCATGCGTGCCTCGAAATGCGGGTTACGGCCGCCGTCACGGCTCCAGTACGAGGTGCCGAAGACGATGCCCACCGGCGCGGTGGTGCACTCCAGCAGGTTGCGTTCGATGCGTGATTGGGTCTGGCTCAGCACCCACAGGTTGGCCCCCACGGACAGCAATGTCGCCAGAAGCGCAACCACTCCCAGCGACATCAACAGCCTCACCAGCACTTTCTGCAGCACTCGCCGCATTCACCTTCCTCGTCACAGCCCGGCTCGCGCCACTTTTCGGCCGAGCCTAGAACATCCCTAGTTCGAGCCGCGCCTCTTCACTCATCATCTCCCGGCTCCAGGGCGGATCGAAGACGGTTTCCACATGCACCTTGGTGATCTGCGGCGCACCGAGAATCTTGTTGCGCGCATCGGCGGCGATCACCTCACCCATGCCACACCCCGGAGCGGTCAGCGTCATGCGGATGGTGACGATACGCTCGCCGGACAACAGACGCTCGATACGACAACCATAGACCAGTCCCAGCTCGACGATGTTGACCGGGATCTCAGGGTCGTAACAGGTGCGCAATTGATCCCAGACGAACTGCTCGATCTCGTCTTCACTGGCATCCTCCGGCAAGGTCGGTTTCGGCAAGGGTTCGAGTCCCAAGGCATCGAGGTTGGAACCCTCGATCAGAAACAGCCGCCCTTCATGGGCAACGCTCACCGAACTGCCCTTGGCCTGCATGACCGAAACGAGACTGTCCTCGGTCAGCGTCACGGTCTTGCCGAAGGGGATGGAGATCACCTCCACGTCCCGCTGCAGTGGCATCTCCTGCCCCTTGTAAAGGCTATCGACTTGCACCATGGCTGTCATGACTCTCCTTCCCGATCCGCTCAACGAACCATGCCGATCACCCGCTCGAGCGCCTCGACGAAGATATCGATTTCCTCGGGGGTGTTGTAGGCGGCAAAGGACGCCCGGCAGGTGGCATCGACACCGAAATGTGTCAGCAGCGGCTGTGCGCAATGGTGGCCGGTACGAATCGCCACCCCCAGCTGATCGATCAGCAAGCCGATATCCTGGGAGTGGGCGCCGTCGACCACGAAGGACACCACGGCGGCCTTGTGCGGTGCCGTGCCCAGGATGCGCAGACCGTCGATGGTCGACAAGCGCTCGGTGGCATGCGCGAGCAACTGCTGCTCCCAACGGCCGATCAGTTCCAGCCCGATCCCGGACACCCACTTCAGTGCCGTGCCGAGCGCGATCACTTCGGCGATCGCTGGCGTACCGGCTTCGAAGCGGTGCGGAATGTCGGCAAACGAGGTGCCAGCGTCGAAGGACACCGTCTTGATCATCTCCCCCCCACCCTGCCAAGGTGGCATGGCCTCGAGCAGTGCTGCCTTGCCGTACAGCGCCCCCGCGCCGGTGGGGCCGTAGACCTTGTGGCCGGAGAAGGCATAGAAGTCGGCATCGAGGGTCTGGACATCGATCGGCTCGTGCGGAGCGGCCTGAGCGCCATCGACCAGGATCAGGGCATCATGCTCGTGGGCGATGGCGGCCAGTTGCTGGATCGGGTTGATGGTCCCGAAGGCATTCGAGACATGATTCACCGCCACCAGGCGCGTACGCTCGGTGAACAGGTCGCGGTAGGCGGTCAGATCCAGCACGCCGCGCTCGTCCACCGGAATCACCTTGACCACAATACCCAATTGCTCGGCAAGCAATTGCCAGGGCACGATATTGGAGTGGTGTTCCATGAGCGACACCAGCACCTCATCGCCGGCCTTGAGATTGGCACGTCCCCAGGCGTTGGCCACCAGGTTGATGGCCTCGGTGGTGCCGCGGGTGAAGACGATCTCGCGGCGCTCGCGGGCATTGAGGAAGACCCGCACCGTCTCGCGAGTGCCCTCGTAAGCCGCCGTGGCCTCGTCCGCCAGGGTGTGCAAGCCCCGGTGGATGTTGGCATTGTAGCGGCGATAGTAATCGTCGAAGGTGGCAATCACCTGGCGTGGCGTCTGGCTGGTGGCGGCGTTGTCCAGATAGACCAACGGCTTGCCATGGACTTCCCGCGCGAGAATCGGAAAGTCGGCACGCAACTTGGCCACATCCAGGGTCCACTCCTTGAGGGCATTCATGATTCACTCTCCTCCCCGAGAGCCACTGCGGCTTCTACCAGCCCGGCCAGGTTGAAACGCTCGGGCAACTTGCCGGCCACCGCCAATTCGACCCGCTCGGCCACGGCATCGAGTGCTACCTGCTCCATCACCTCGCCGGCGAAGGCCAGGGTCAAAAGCCCCCTCGCGGTCTGCTTGTCGATGCCGCGAGTCCTCAGGGCATAGACGGCTTCCTCGTCGAGCTGACCGGTCGTGGCGCCGTGCGAGCACTTGACGTCGTCGGCATAGATCTCCAACTCGGGTTTGGTATCGATCTCGGCACGGTCGGAAAGCAGCAGGTTGGCGTTGCTCTGGTGCGCCTCGATCTTCTGGCTATCGCGCTTGACGATCACCTTGCCATTGAACACGCCACGTGCGCGGTCATCGAGGATGCCCTTGTAGCTCTCGTTGGAGAGGGTATGCGGCGCATTGTGATTGACCAGCGTGTGGTTGTCGACGTGCTGGCGCCCTTGGGCGTAAAACAGCCCGTAGTAGATGGCCTCGGCCCCTTGGGCATTGAGGTCGGCGACGATATCGTTGCGCACCAGCGCGCCACCCAGGTTGAGATTGAACGAGGTGAAGCGACTGTCGCGGCCCTGGTCGACATGCAGGCTGGCGATGTGCAGGTCGCCCACGGGGGCCTCTTGCAGTTTGTAATGGGTCAGGATGGCACCACGCTCGAGCAACGCCTCCGACACCAGGTTGGTGAAGTTGGCAGCGCCCTCTTCGCCCACATGGTGTTCAAGCACAGTGGCCTCGCTGCGGGCACCCGCCTGGATCAGCACTCGCGGGTGGCTCATCACCGGCTGTTCATGCGCCCGTGACAGGAATTGCACGATGATCGGCTTTTCGACCACCGTTCCCGGTGCCAGGCGAATCACAGCCCCTTCCTCGGCGAAAGCGGTATTGAGGGCAGCGAAGGGGGAAAAGTCCACGCCGGTGAGACGTCCCAGCACCGCCCCCACTGCCTCATGATTGGTCGCCAGCGCCTGCGACAGCGGCTCGATGGTCACGCCCTGAGGCAGTTCGGTCAGATCCGACAACGCCGCGGAGAACACGCCATCGACGAATGTCAGTCGCAAGGCCTCGATGGGCAGCGTAAGCGCCGCGGCGGTGGCCTTGGAAAACTCGGCGTCGCTGGCGAGAGCGAATTCGCCCCGCGAGATGGCGCGCACATCGGTGTACTTCCAGGCCTCATGGCGCTTGGTGGGAAATCCCACCGCCTCGAAGCGCGCACTCGCTGCCTGTCGCCGTGCGGCGATCCAGGTCGGCTCGGCGGCATCGCGTGCCGCCTCGCGTGCCTTCAGGGCCTCGAGAAAGGTCTGTTCTTCGCTCATGCGGCGGAGTCCTCCACTACCCAGTCGTAACCCCGTGATTCCAGCTCCAGTGCCAGGTTCTTGTCGCCGCTCTTGACGATGCGACCGTCGACCAGCACATGCACCACATCCGGCTCGACATAGTCGAGCAGACGCTGGTAGTGGGTGACCAGCAGGATGGCGCGCTCGGGGTCTCGCAGCGAGTTGACCCCGTCGGCAACGATTCTCATGGCATCGATATCGAGGCCGGAGTCGATCTCGTCGAGCATGGCGAGCTTTGGCTGCAACACCAGCATCTGCAGGATTTCGTTGCGCTTCTTCTCGCCACCGGAGAAGCCCTCGTTGACGGCACGCTGCAGGAAGCTGGCGTCCATCTTCATCTGCGCGATCTTCTCCTTGACCAGCTTCATGAACTCCGGCGCCGGGATCTCGCCCTCCCCCCGTGCGGCACGCTGGGCATTGAGCGCCGCCTTGAGCAGGTAGACGTTCTTGACTCCCGGGATCTCCACCGGATACTGGAAGCCCATCAGCATGCCGGCCTGGGCACGTTCCTCGATCGCCATCTCCAGCACATCGCGGCCTTCGAAGGTGATCGACCCCTGGGTCACCTCGTAGCCGTCCTTGCCGGCGATCACCGCCGACAGGGTCGACTTGCCGGCCCCGTTGGGGCCCATGATGGCGTGAACCTCGCCGACATTGACGGTCAGCGAGAGCCCCTTGAGGATTTCGCTGCCTTCCACCGTGACGTGCAGATCCTTAACTTCGAGCATGTTTGATACCTTTGATTCCAACGGGCCGCCGGGGCGCCCTCACAAAATTGAACTTCTACCCAACCCAGAGTGACCGAGCACAATAACGCCTCAGCCCACGGCGCCCTCAAGGGTGACGTTAAGCAGCGCTTCCGCCTCGACGGCGAACTCCATCGGCAGCTCCTGGAAGACGTCCTTGCAGAAGCCGTTGACGATCATGCTCACGGCGTCCTCTTCCGAGATCCCTCGTGCCTGGCAATAGAACAGCTGGTCCTCGCCGATCTTCGAGGTGGTGGCCTCGTGTTCGACAGTCGCCGAACTATTGCCGATTTCCTGGTACGGGAAGGTATGCGCACCACAGGTATCGCCGATCAGCAGCGAATCGCACTGTGTGAAGTTGCGCGCGTTCTTCGCCCGCGGGCCGATCTTGACCAGGCCGCGATAGGACTGGTTGGCGCGACCGGCCGAGATGCCCTTGGAGACGATGTAGGAGCGGGTGTTCTCGCCGATATGAATCATCTTGGTGCCGGTATCGGCCTGCTGACGGCCATTGGTCACCGCCACGGAATAGAACTCGCCGACGCTGTCCTTGCCGCGCAGCATGCACGACGGGTACTTCCAGGTGATCGCCGAACCGGTCTCGACCTGGGTCCAACTGATGCGGGAGCGATCGCCGCGGCAGTCGCCACGCTTGGTGACGAAGTTGTAGATGCCGCCCTTGCCGTCCGCGTCCCCGGGGTACCAGTTCTGTACCGTGGAGTACTTGATGTAGGCGTCTTCCAGCGCGACCAGCTCGACCACCGCGGCGTGGAGCTGGTTCTCGTCGCGCATCGGCGCAGTACAGCCCTCCAGATAGGACACCTGGGCGCGACTCTCGCAGATGATCAGGGTACGCTCGAACTGGCCGGTGTTGGCGGCATTGATGCGGAAGTAGGTGGACAGTTCCATGGGGCAGGTCACACCTTCGGGCACGAAGACGAAGGAACCGTCCGTGAACACCGCCGAGTTGAGCGCCGCAAAATAGTTGTCACCCTTGGGGACCACGCTGCCCAGGTACTGCTTGATCAGTTCCGGGTAATCGCGGATCGCCTCGGAGATCGAGCAGAAGATGACGCCCGCCTCTCCCAGCTTCTCCTTGAAGGTGGTGGTCACCGACACCGAGTCGAATACCGCATCCACCGCCACACCGGCCAGGGCCGCACGCTCGTGCAACGGGATGCCCAGCTTCTCGTAGGTCTCGAGCAGCTTGGGATCGACTTCATCGAGACTCTGCGGCCGATCTTCCGGCTTCTTGGGCGCGCTGTAATAGGAGATCGCCTGATAGTCGATGGGCGGATAGTCGAGATGCGCCCAAGACGGCGACGTCATCTTCAGCCACTGGCGATAGGCATCCAGACGCCACTCGAGCATCCATTCCGGCTCGCCCTTCTTCTGCGAGATGAAGGCGATGGTATTCTCATCCAGGCCGGGCGGCACGGTATCGCTTTCGATGTCGGTCACGAAGCCTTGGGTATATTCGCGACGGACAAGCTGCTCCATTTCCTGACTTGCCATGGTGTCTCTCCCCTCCCGGGCGGTTACGGTCGAGCCTTGCTCGGGTGATATCGTTTACAGATCGCTGGAGGCGGCCAGCGTCACGGTTTGTATGGGCAATTGCACCGGCAGTTTGATCGGCGTGTCCCGAGCCAGATGCGCCAGGGTTACGCTATCAAGCAAAGTGCGCACGGCCAGCGAGACCCGCTGCCAGTTGTCGGCCACGCCACAGGTGGCGACGAGGTCGCAATCGCCATCGGCATGGCTGCATTCGGTCATCGCCACTGGCCCCTCGATCGCACTGATGATGTCGCTGGCGGTGATTTGTGATGCCGAACGCGCTAAGCGATAGCCGCCCTGCGCGCCGCGCTGGGACTCCAGCAGGCCGGCACGCACCAGCATCTTGAGCGTCTTGCTGACGGTGGGATGCGGCAGTTGGACGGCCTCGGCCAGTTCCGTGGCGGCATGCGGCTGCTCCGGGTGACGGGCAATCTGCGCCATCACCACAGCGGCATAATCGGTTAACCGGGACAGTTTCAACATGCCAGCACTTCCTTCACCTTCGGCATTCCCTTGCCGCGCATTTCGATTGGGGACCATTTTAGTCCTGTATGAAGATGATGTGAAGAGGGCAACCCCGTTCCTGCCGGATCAGGTGAGAATGGCAGCACAATCGATGCCGTTCGCATCAAAAACGACAATCATTCTTATTTGCAAACATTATCGCCAGAACGGTATAACCTCTGGAAACGCTAGGAAAAATCCTTGAAAAATCTTCTCGCGGCATCGCAGCAAAGTCAGTAGTCAAATGAAATCAAGGCATTATCTCACATGCCAAGAGGCATTGTTGCCAAATGGCGACAGCCTAGTGCCTTGTTATAGCGGCCTTATAGCTCCCCTCAGCAATAGTGTCTCTTTATAGAGACACAATCCCCCCTTTTGAGCGTCCAACACCTTGCCATCGACACCGAAACAAATATGCTAACTCGTTGATTTACGACATTAGAAACACTGTTCGGCATGATATTGGCTAAGATCTTAGTGTTCTTCGAATCCAAATGGACTCGCCCGTCTCGCTGCCTGATCAGCCGGGGACGCCTTGCACTTGGCGCCCCGCAAAGCTGCGAGCGGCTATCGAGCAAGGAGCCACAACATGCGGATCGCGATTTTTGGTTCAGGCTATGTTGGCCTGGTTACCGGGGCATGCCTGGCAGATGTCGGTCATGACGTCATCTGTGTCGATGTCGACGCCGACAAGATCACGCGTCTGAATAACGGCAAGGTTCCGATCCATGAACCGGGTCTGGAAACGCTGATTCATCACAACCTCAAGACCGGACGCCTGCGCTTCACCACCGACGCGGCCAGAGCCGTGAACTTCGGGCTCCTCCAGTTCATTGCCGTCGGCACCCCTCCCGACGAGGATGGCAGCGCAGACCTGCATCATGTCCTGGAAGTGGCACGCACGATCGGCATGCACATGCAGGACTACAAGATCGTGGTCAACAAATCGACGGTTCCCGTGGGCACGGCGGAGAAAGTCCAGTACGCCATCGCCGAAACCCTTTCGGCCCGCGGCGTGGAACAGGACTTCGATGTCTGCTCCAACCCGGAATTTCTCAAGGAAGGCGCGGCTATCGACGATTTCTCGAAAGGGGCACGGATCGTGGTCGGCACGGATTCCGAACGCGCCAGGCAAGCCATGCAAGAGTGCTATGCGCCTTATAGCCGGCTTCAGAACAAGCTGATATTCATGGACATACGCAGTGCCGAACTTACCAAGTATGCCGCCAATGCCATGCTGGCGACCAAGATCAGCTTCATCAATGAAATCGCACACCTGGCCGAACGCCTGGGGGCCGATATCGAGCAGATCCGTCATGGCATCGGCAGCGATCCGCGCATCGGCTACCACTTCATCTATCCAGGCTGCGGCTATGGAGGCTCGTGCTTTCCCAAGGATGTCCAGGCCTTGACGCGTACGTCGCGGGATCTCGGTCACGAGTCGCATTTGCTGAAAGCCGTGGAAACGATCAACCAGCGTCAGAAAGGCCAACTCTTCCACAAGCTGTCGCAGGCTTTCGACCATGATCTGCGGGGTAAGAATATCGCCCTCTGGGGGCTGGCCTTCAAGCCCAATACCGATGACATGCGAGAGGCCCCCAGTCGCACGCTGATGGAAGCGCTATGGGCTGCCGGCGCCAGAGTCCAGGCCTACGACCCCGAGGCCAGCGAAGAGTGCCGGCGTCTCTATGGGCAACGCGATGACCTGACGCTCAGCCGGCGTCGTGACGAGGCACTGGAGGGGGCCGACGCCCTGGTCATCTGTACTGAATGGAAAGAGTTTCGTGCAGTGGATTTCGAGGCATTGCGCCAGACACTGTACCACCCGGTGCTGGTCGATGGACGCAATCTCTTCGATCCCGATACCGTCAAAGCGGCCGGCCTGCGTTATTACGCTATCGGCCGGGGAGACTCCCTGCACGCCGCCACGGTGATATAGGGGAATTCCGATGGCGCATTCATCGCTAAGACCCTCCGCCGCCAGTTGGGTGACGGAATTCACGGTTCTGTTGCTGGGGCTCGCTCTGCTGACCGTGCTGATCGCGGAACTGCCCCGCAATATCTTCTCGCCCGAGTCGCAGAGCTTCTTCTTCGTTATCGGGGCCATCGGCATCTGGCGCTATTCCTGGTGGTTCGTCCTGGCACTGCGTTCGGTGTGGTACAACCGCCGGGTCTTTCCCCAGCTACGAGCCGAGGCCGACGCCATCGGTGCGGTAGAGCAGCCGCCCGCGCTCTACGTCCTCTGTACGTCCTACCGCATCGAGCCGGAGGTCACCTTCGCCGTGTATGACGCGCTGGTGCGAGAGGCCCGGGACTATGGGGTACCGACCACCATCTTCGCTGCCATCGCCGACCGCACCGATGTCGATGTCATCAGCCATGTGCTCGACGAGAACGGCTGGCCGGACAACGTCGAGGTCCGCTACATGTTCCAGAAAGGCGATGGCAAACGCTCCGCCATGGCCGAGGTACTACGCGCGATCTCTCGATGCATGCCCCCGGAAGGCTCGCTGCTGGTGTCGATGGACGGTGATATCCGCCTCGAGCCCGGCACACTGGAACGATCGCTGCCATTCTTCCTGTGCCAGGAGGCGTTGGGTGCCCTGACCACCAACAACAACGCCCTCGTCACCGGCGGCGATGCCACCAAGGAGTGGTATGACCTGCGCTATGCCCAGCGCCATCTGGTGATGAGTTCGATGTCGCTGTCCAATCGTCTGCTGGTACTGACCGGACGCTACAGTGTCTTCCGCGCCGAACTGGCGACCGATCCGAGTTTCATCGAACTGGTCGAGAGCGACCATGTCGAGCACTGGCGCTTCGGCAACTTCAAGTTTCTCTCCGGTGACGACAAGTCGACCTGGTACTGGCTGCTCAAACGCGGGTGGAAGATGATCTACCTGCCCGACGTGTATGTCTCGGGATTCGAGGAACTGCCCAACCGCAAGCGCTTCTTCGCCTCGACCATCGAGCTGATGCGCCGCTGGTACGGCAACATGCTACGCACCAGCAACCGGGCCATCCAATTGGGACCGCGACCGATGGGAATGTTCACCTGGTGGAGCCTGGTCGACCAGCGGCTGTCGATGTGGACCACGCTGGTCGGTCCCATGGTGGCCCTGCTGGTAACGCTGTTCGTGCGCCCCTCGTTCATCTTCGCCTACCTGCTGTGGATCCTGTTCACGCGCACCCTCGCCACCCTGGTCCTGGCCTGGCAACGAGGACGTTTCAGCCTGCTGTGGATTCCCTTGCTCTATTACAACCAGATCGGCGGGGCATTGCTCAAGACGTATGTCAGCTTTCGCTTCAACCGTCAGAAATGGTCGCGCCAGGGCATTTCCACCGGGGAGCCCAGTGACCCCGTGGCCGCTCGTCGACAACGGCTCATGGGCCACTTCATACATGGTGTCTATGTCAGCTGCATGTTGTTCGTACTGATCATCACCACGGGGGTCCTGATGCCTCCCGACCTTGTCTCGCTGACCATTCTGCAGGACTGGGGGATCGTTCCCTGATTGACGCCCATGGCACCCAGAAGACGAGCTAGCACTAGGAGAAGCAGACTCATGTCTGATCACTATTCCAACACCGACGGCGTCAACCGTACCGAGCCCACCCTTGGGCGAGGGCGACGCACCCTGGCAACCCCTCATCACGCCTCGCCCCACGAAGCCGAGAGAGGCGTGGGGGACCACGCACATCGTCCCACTCCCGAGCATGGCCTGAGGGGCGGACCCGAGCATGGCCACGAGCCCGACTATCGTCGCCGGCCAGCGCCTAGCTCCCCAGGCGGGCAGCATCCAGCCTCGCGTCCGGCCGACGACAAGCTGGTCCATGAACGCCGTGACGAGCGTCGGCATGTGCGTGTGACCCCACCCTTCCACGTCAAGCTCGCCGATGGACGTGTGCTGACTGGCGCCGACGTATCGCTCGGCGGCTTTGCTCTCTATAGCGATGCCCCGATGCAGCCGGGCAGCGTGGTATCGGCCTCGCTATTGCTGGAAGCCGGGGCCGCGGAGCTCAATGTGCCGCTCGACGCCCGCTGCGTGCGCTGCACCCCGGTGGAGGAGGGCAAGCGCACCTACAAGGTGGCCTTCGAGATCACCACCATCGAACCGCCACAGCGGGAACTGCTGCAGCGCGTGATTCGTGCCTACCTCAGCGGTCGTTACGCCACTATCGACACCCTGGTCGACATCGAAGACCCTCAGACGCCCCGCAAGCGTCGTCCACGAAACGGCGCCCCGCCCTCGAACACGCGACCACCCAAGCCCTTGGGACGCTATGTGGCACTGTTCATGGCCGCCGGGATCCTGGCCTTGGTGGCCGCCGCCACGGCCTATCGCAACTTCATGCTGATCGAGCCCAGCTTCGCCGCCGTCACGGCGCCGCGCATCGATATCCGCGCACCCGGCTCGGGGATTCTGGAGGAGCACGATCTGCAAGCCGGCGATAGTGTCGAACGCGACCAGTACCTGACCTCAGTGAAGAACAGCGACCTGGAATCCGAACTGATCCTGGCGAAGGCCTCGCATCGCTTCAACGACCAGTTGATCAAGAACCTGCAGGAGAGCCTGGACTCCGGCGGTACCGAGCAGGTCAGCCTGGTCAATTCGACCCAACCTCAGAGTGGTGACACGGTGAGCTTCGAAACCGCCTCGCCAGAGATCGCGCGTGCGCGTATCGAACAGTTCGAGACCGCGCGTGACTACGAAAACTCACGCATCAGCGCACTCGAGTCTCGCATGGCGATGAACGACATCACCAGTCCCTGCGACTGCCTGGTGGCCTGGGCATTGAGTAGCGCCGACGGCACCTATATCAACGAAAGCGAGCGCATCATGACGCTGATCCGCACCCACGAGGACGACGTCCTGGTCGAGGCGCTGGTGCACATGCGTGACATCGCCCGCATCGAACCCGATCAGATGGCCTATATCGCCCTGCCCCATGCCTCCGAGCCGATCCGCGCCAAGGTACGCAGCGTGGCACTCGATGTCGAGCGCCAGCCCCGCGCCGGTTTTCCCAGGTGGGTGCGACAGCAGCAGAACGTGGCGAGCGTGTTGCTGGTCCCGGAAACCACCTTGCCCGCCGAAGCCGTTGGCCAGCCGGTCGACGTTCGCTTTACCGAGGCGCCGCTGCTGGGGGCCACGGCAGAGTGGATCTGGCAGGGCGGACGTGCCGTGGCCCAGTTCGTCGGCCAGGTCTTCCACGTGGCCACGGGCGGCCATGAAGAAACCGGCTGAGCATAGACGCCGTATCGAGCACCCTCTCGTCGGCAACAGGCAATCGTTGCCGCGACCCAAGGAGACAACCATGCCCAGACAGCCATCCACGACTGCACCACATTGTTTCACCAGCCGTCGTCTCGCCATCGCCTCTGTCCTCCTCGCGGCAACGACGGGCCTCCCGGCACAAGCCGACAGCCAAGAGGACGATGCCTTGGCCGTACCGCAAGTGGCCGCCTGCTCCCAACGTTATCCATTGGTCGCCAGTCCACGTCCGGCAACGGGGAACGGAACGGCCAAGGAGGCAATTCGTCAGGGCTTCGGCACCGATCGCGACTGGGGCACCGAACAGAATGTGGAGATTCTTCCACCCGATGCTACCGGGCTAGGCGAGCCGGGTCTGCGGGTGCATTACCCCGAGGGCACATCGTCACCCGGCGATACCGAAGAGGGGGGCGCCGGCTTCTATACCGAGGAAGCCGCCTTCCAGGCCAGCGACCGGGGCTGCCTGCAATACCGGGTGCGCTTCGAACCCGGTTTCGATTTCGTCAAGGGCGGCAAATTGCCGGGCCTGTACGGCGGTGAAGGCCCCAGCGGCGGAACCGCCGCCGATGGCGAGAACGGCTTCTCGATGCGCTTCATGTGGCGCGAGGATGGCCAGGGCGAGCTCTACGAATACGTGGTCAACCAGGACGAGGAAGAAGATTACGGCGCCTCGGTAGGACGCGGCCTATGGCACTTCCCCACCGGACGCTGGGTCACCATCGAGCAGGAGATCATCCTCAATGACCCCGATCAGGAGAATGGCGTGGCCCGCGTGTGGATCGACGGCGCACCGATGCTGGAACAAAACGGCATCGTTTACCGGACCACGGATAGCGTCACCATCGACGGCCTGATGTTTTCCAGTTTCTTCGGTGGCGATGGCGAGGAATGGCGAACCCCTCGAGATCAGATCATCGACTTCGCCGCCTTCCGCTTCTATGCGCCGGGCCCCTGAATCGGATCCGCTCCGTCCACCGTCGGCATCACCACAGGAATCACTGGCTCCCATGTTCTTGCTACGCAGTGTTGAATTGTCGGTTCTCTCTCGTCTGAGCCTGGTGGCAGGCCTGGTAATGCTGCTCGCTGCCTCCTCATCGGCATCGGCGATGACTCAGAAAGAGCTGGCCGAGAAGGAAATGTCCCTGGAGGAACGGGAGGCACTGGATCTCTCCGAATACACCGTCACGGCCCCGGATGCCTCCTACTTCGACATCGAGGCGCGCCGGGCACTGCTACAGGGCACCGACAACTCTCTGTTGCTGACGAGGATCGATCAACTGCGGCTGGGCCCCAGCTGTCAGCAGTTACTGGCGATTCCCCCTATCACCAGCCGCCTGCGCGTGCCGAGCTATTACCCCAATCCGGACCAGTGGAAGCTGGCCTCGGAGCCCCTGTTCCGGTTCGAGGACAGCGTCTCCGAGCTGGCAGGCGCCTATCTCGTGAGCAACGACCCCTACTATGCCGAATGCCTGGTCCGTTTCCTCGACCACTGGGCCTCGAACGATGCGCTGATGAACTTCTACTATGACTCGAAGGATCCCCAGGCCTGGTTCTCCACGGAGTCGATGATCTTCGCGGCGGCCATGGCCTACTCGACGGTCCGCCCCGACCTGACCGGCATGCACGAGGAGCGCGAGCGTATCGAGGACTGGCTCAGCCGTCTGGCACACCGCCACGTGGCCATTCCCGGCGCCCAAGAGAACAGTTGCTGCAACAACCACTTCTATCGACGCGCCCTGTACGCCAGCATGGTGGGCGTGCTCACCGAGGACAACGAACTGTTCCGCTTTGGCGTCAGCGCCATCTATGCCGCCTTGCACGAAATGACCGAAGAAGGCGCCTTCCCGCGAGAGGTAACACGTGGGCGTCGCGCTACGCATTATCAGAACTACGCACTGCTGTACCTGATCACCAACATGGAGGTCATTGCTCGCCAGGGCTACGACATCTTCGACCTGAGTATCGAGGGACGCACGATCCATGATGCCGTCGACTTCGCCATGGACCTCTTCGAGGACCCCACTGTCCTCGGCGAGGTGGCACCCCGCGAACAGTACCTGGGGTTTCTCAAGGACGACCAGTACTTCTCCTGGATGGAGATCTATCAGTCGCGCTTCCATGACCCGAGAGTCGCCAACTTTCTCAAGACCATGCGCCCGATTTACAACCGCAGTGCCGGGGGCTATATGACCCTGTACTTCATGGATCCCAAGGCACAGCAGAATATCGTCCTGGACGAGGAACAGCGCGAGGCGGCGGCATTCGAGGGCCTCTCCTCCCAGTAATGAGGGAGACGACACTGGCTACCGAACATCACTGAAGGCAACCCCATGAAGACACCGATAGTCGACTCCCCTTCCCCTGGCATCACTCCCCCCGGCCGTTGGCTGGCAACCGCTGCCTTGCTGGTCTGGCTCGGAGGCTGTGCGACCGCCGGTGGACCGCCCAGCGGCCCACACGCCACCGCACCGGTTCCGGAGCAGTACCATGCCTGGTTTTCCCGTGGTCCAACACCCGATATCGACTGGGATAGTATCGGCAGAGCCCAGCAAGCCATCGAAGCCGGCCAGTATGCAGAAGCCATCGAGAGCCTGAAATCGATGATGAACAGCTGGGGCTATCCGCCGGCCTATTATGAAATGGCCAAACTCTATGAACAGGGCCTCGGTGTCGAACGTAACACCCGCGAAGCGGCACGACTCTATGGCGAAGCCATCAGCCAACCCTCATCGATTCGCGGCCATGCTTCCCTCAACCTGGCCCAGCTGTATCGTGAAGGCGACGGCGTGCAACGCAACGACGTTCTGGCCTACCACCTCCTGCGCCAGGCGGTCGATGCGGAGGTGGGGCGCGATGCCAAGCTGATGCTCGCCGAGCTGCTGGCAACCGGGGGTAACAATGTCAAAGCCGACCCGAAAAAGGCCGCCAATCTCTATCAGCAGGCGGCGAAGCAGGGCCATGCAAGCGCCTTGCGTGCTCTGGCCGAAGGTTACCAACCAGGTGGTTGGCTGGTGGAAGACCCCGCACGGGCCAAAACCTATGCACAACGTTACGCCGCCATCAAGGAGCGGCAAGCCACCAACGGTGACATGGCAGCAATGAAGGAGCTGGCACAACTCTATGGGCAGGATGGCCTGCTGGGCCCCCAGCCGGAACGTCAATTGCACTGGCTGATGCAGGCTGCCGAGGCCGGCGATACATCGGCACTGCGCGACGCCGGCCGTAATCTGCTGGCCTCCAACAACCCACAGCGCGGTCTGTCACTGCTCGAGCAGGCCGCCGAAAGCGGTGATGTCGAGGCCATGGCCCTCTTGGGTAAGGCTTTCCTGGGCGAAGGCAATGTTCAGCCCGATCCGGTCCGGGCCGAACACTGGTTGAATGAGGCTGCTTCCAAGGGCTCCGTCGACGCAAGCGTCACCCTGGGACGCGCCTACCTGGGTGGCGAAATGCTACTGCCCAACCCTCAGCGTGGGATCAACCTGCTCGAGCAAGCGGCACAACAGGATGATGGCCTGGCATTGGCGGTACTCGGCGAGGTCTATCTCAGCGGCGAGGTCGTACCGACCCAGCCACCGCTGGCCATCGACTACCTGCAACGCGGTCATGAACTCGGCCACCCTTACGCCACGGCACAACTGGGTAGCGTCTACCTCGAGGGTCGCAGTGTTGCGCAAGACCCGCTGCGCGCCGTGGATCTCCTCCAGGAGGCCGCCGACCAGGGGCAGACCACCGCAATGCGCGAACTGGGCGAAGCCTATCTCGAGGGCAAAGTCCTGGCCTTCGAACCGACGCAGGCCGAAAAACTGCTTCAAGACGCTGCGGAGGCCGGCGATACCACCGCCATGACCGTGCTCGGCGAGGCCTATCTCAATGGTCCGCTGCGCGAGCAGCGCCCATCCCAGGGGCGTGCCCTGTTGGAAGAGGCCGCTCGCCAGGGCGACGCCTACGCCATGGTCGTACTGGGGCGCGCCTTTCGCGAAGGCAGGGGCGTTCCCCAGGACCTGGACGAGTCGCAATACTGGCTGGAAATGGCCGATCGGGCCGGCCATCCGTCTGCCTACGAGGCCCTGACACAGACCCAGCGAGAGCAGGGGGAGCGTGGCGATATCCATGCGCTGATCGAGGCCGCCGAAGCTGGCGATCCCGCTGCCATGGCCGACCTCGGCCGCGCCTTCCTGGAAGGCAACGGCGTCGGGGCCGACCCCGAACAGGCCAGAATCTGGCTTGAACGTGCCCATCGCGACGGACACGCCGGCGCCTCGGCCAGTCTCGGACGTCTGTATCTCAACGGTTCCAATCCCGCCCAGGCCGTCGATTATCTGGAAGCTGCCGCGGCACGTGGGCACACGGGAGCTAGCGCCGACCTGGGGGAACTGTTGCTCAAGGGCGAACTGGTCCCGGCCGACCCCGAACGCGGCCTGGCCCTGTTGCAGCAAGCCATCGCCAACGGTCATCGTGGTGCCAGGCTGACAATGGGGGAAGCCTACCTGGCGGGTGAGCGTGTCGAACAGGATGTGGAGAAAGGGCTCGAGTATCTGACCGGCGCCGCCGAGGCGGGCAACCCTCATGCCGCCCACTTGCTTGGTCAGGCTTATTTGGAAGGAAACGGTGTCGAGCCCGACGCGGAACAGGCCGAGCGATGGCTGAGCCAAGCCGCCGAGGCCGGCAACCTATCGTCGCAGTCCAGTCTCGGACGAGCGCTACTGCGTGGCGAAGAGGCCCTTGCCCAGGACGTCGAGCGCGGTCACCAGTTGCTGCTCGATGCCGCCGAACAGGGTGATGCCAGTGCACAAGCAACCCTGGGACGTGAGTACCTGCGTGGTGAGATCCTGGAACAGGATCCCCAGCAGGGAACCGACTACCTGTTCCAGGCGGCGACGCAGGGACACCCCAGCGCACGCCTGGCGCTCGCCGAAGCCTACCTGTCGGCCAATGGGCTGGAAAGCGCCAACCGCGAACAGGCGTTGCTATGGCTGGACAAGGTGATCGCGGGGGATAGCCATCTGGCCCTCGAGACCCTGCGCCAGTTGCTCACGGATGACAGCGCGGTGAAAGCCGCCAGTGAGGTGGGCGTGGCCTCCCCCAATTCGTAGGCCGCCTGCCCACGACAAACGAGCCGGCACTCTGCCGGCTCGTTTGTCTGCCCATTGCTGCTCCGTCAGTCGGTGTCGAACGGATTGCGCAACACGATGGTCTCGATACGATCCGGGCCGGTGGAGATGATGTCGATGGAGGTACCCACCTGCTCCTCGAGGAAGCTGATATAGGCCCGGGCATTGGCCGGCAGGTCCGCGACGCGTTTGACGCCCAGGGTCGACTCGCTCCAGCCCGGCAGGTCCTGATAGAGCGGCTCGATAGCCTCGTAGCCCTCGGAATCCACGGGGGTATCGAGTACCTCCCCATCCTTGCTGCGATAGCCGACACAGACGCGGATGGTCTCCAGGCCATCGAGCACGTCGAGTTTGGTCAGACATAGACCGGACACCGAATTGATCTGCACCGCATGGCGCAGAGCCACGGCATCGAACCACCCACAGCGACGCGGACGACCAGTCGTGGCACCGAACTCATGCCCCCGCTCGGCCAGGTGGCGTCCGAACTCGTCGAACAGCTCGGTGGGAAACGGCCCGGAGCCGACGCGAGTGGTGTAGGCCTTGGTGATGCCCAGCACATAGTCCAGATACAGCGGCCCGACCCCGGAACCGGTGGCAGTACCGCCGGCCGTGGTATTGGAGCTAGTCACGAACGGGTAGGTCCCGTGATCGATGTCCAGCAGCGATCCCTGAGCGCCTTCGAAGAGAATGTTCTCGCCGGCCTTGCGCAGGTCATGTACCAGGCTGACGGTATCGCAGACCATGGGACGCAGTTCCTCGGCCATTTCCATGGCTTCATCGAGCACCTGCTGGAAATCCACCGCGGACTCGCCGTGGTACTGAGTCAGCACGAAATTGTGGTAGTCGAGCACCTCGCCGAGCTTGGAAGCAAACCGCTCGCGATGCAGCAGGTCACCCAGGCGCAGGCCGCGACGTGCGACCTTGTCCTCGTAGGCCGGACCAATGCCACGACCGGTGGTGCCGATCTTGGCCACACCGCGAGCCTTCTCGCGTGCCTGATCGAGACGCACGTGATAAGACAGGATCAACGGACAAGCCGGCGACAAACGCAAACGCTCGCGCACCGGCACGCCCTTGGCTTCCAGCTCACGTATCTCCTTGATCAGGGCTTCCGGCGACAGCACCACGCCGTTGCCGATCACGCATGTCTTGTCGGCACGCAAAATGCCGGAGGGAATCAGGTGCAGGACGGTCTTTTCGCCGTCGATGACCAGCGTGTGGCCAGCATTGTGCCCGCCTTGAAAACGCACCACGGCGGAGGCGGATTCGGTGAGCAGGTCGACGACCTTGCCCTTGCCTTCATCACCCCATTGGGTGCCCAGTACGACTACGTTCTTGCCCATTGGTCTCGTCTCTTGCGTCAGCGCTGCAAATCATTGATCGTTGTTCGCGGCCCTTGTCACGAACGTCATCCCCGAGAGGCTCTATCGTCACTACTCCAAGGCCACCACGCGCCACTGCCCCCCCTGGTGAACGAGGCGGCGATTGCAGCGGTGTTGTTCCGGGCCGGTGCGTTGCCCCGGCAAGGCCTGCACCACCCGCTCGCCGGCATGGCGTAGCGAGGCCACTGCCTCGACCAGCTCCGGCGTCGCGTCACTAGGTGCCCAGATGCCGTCACAGGGCGGCTCCTGCACCGATAACGAGGCGAGCTGTTTGAGGTCCATGGAAAAGCCGGTGGCGGGCCGGGCACGCCCGAAGGCTCGCCCGGTATCATCATAGCGCCCGCCTTTGGCCAGTGCCTGTCCATAACCCGGCACATAAGCGGCGAACATCATGCCGGTGTGATATTGATAACCACGCAGCTCGGCCAGATCGTAATACAGTTCGACCTCAGGATAGGCCGCCCTCACCCCAGCGCTCAACGCCTCCAACTGATCCAGGGCTGCGCCTACGGCGGGCGGAGCCTCGGCGAAGGCTTCACGCGCCTTGACCAACACGTCCGGACCGCCGTGCAGCTCGATCAGGGCGAGAAACATCTCGGCGAGTGCCGGATCCCGAACGCCCTCGGCGACCCGAGCCGCCATCTCGGCGGGTGACTTCAGCTCCAGGGCGTCGAAGATGGCCCGCTCCTGCTCGGCGTCGAGATCCGCAGCCTGCACCAGGCTACGGTAGATGCCAATCTGCCCCAGCGCCAGGTGAATCTCCTGGGCCCCGGCCACCATCAGGCTTGACAGCGCCAAATGCAGGATCTCCAAGTCGGCCTCCTGACCGGCGTGACCGAACAGCTCGACGCCGACCTGCACCGGACTGCGCCCCCCCTGATACTGGTCGGCCTTGGCACGCAACACCGTCGTGCAGTAGCACAACCGGACCGGGCCCTGGCGTTTCAGGGAATGGGCGTCCATACGCGCCACCTGAGGCGTCACATCGGCACTGACGCCCATCATGCGCCCGGTCAACTGGTCGGTGAGCTTGAAGGTCTGCAGGTCGAGGTCGGTACCGGTGCCGGTCAACAGCGAGTCGAGAAACTCCACCGGTGGCGGCATGACCTGATCGTAGCCCCAGCGGTGATAATGATCGAGCAGCGCCCGGCGTAGCTCCTCCATGCGCGCCGCCTGGGGCGGTAGCACTTCGTCCATGCCGTCGGGAAGCAGCCAGCGGTCAGCGATGGTCATGTTTCCTATCCTGCCTGAAATGAATGCCCTGCCAGGACCCTTGCACAAAAGCCCTGTTCACAAAAGCGATGGCCACAAAAAAACCGGGCCACGCCCGGTCGATGGATTCTATCATGTTTGGTCCCGGGATGAACCCCGGGACCCAACTTGGCGATCACCTCATTCACCGCCGCTGGTCGACGGGGCCGCGGGGCTGTTGAGGTAGCGGAAGAAGTCACTGGACGGTTCCAGCACCAGCATATTGCCATCACCGTCGAAGCTGGTTCGATAGGCATTCAGACTGCGCCAGAACGAGTAGAATTCCTCATCCTGCTGGTAAGCCTGAGAAAAAATGGCAGCAGCCTCGGCATCGCCTTCACCGCGCAGTGTCTCGGCACGTTCTCGGGCTTGGGCCAGTAGCACCTGATGGCGACGATCGGCATTGGCACGAAGCCGCTCGGCCTCTTCCTGCCCTTGGGCGCGCCATTCGCGGGCTTCCCGCTCACGCTCGGAGCGCATACGGTCATAGACCGCCGTCGAGACATCTTCCGGCAGATCGATCTGCTTGACACGAATGTCGATGATCGAGACCCCCAGCTCATCGCGCAGCAACCTATCAAGCTCCTGCGTCGGCCCCGTCATCAGTTCGTCGCGACGCTCGGAAATGATCTGCTGCAAGTTCAAACGGCCAAACTCGTTACGCAGACTCTCGTCGACCCGCGGCTGGATCAGTCGCACTGCCATCATCTCGTCGCCGGCAGTCGCTTCGTAGTATCGAGTGGGATTGACCACCTGCCACTGCACGAAGGAGTCGACGATCACCGCTTTCTGTTCCAAGGTCAGGTAGCGGCTGGGATCGGTATCCAGGGTCAGCACGCGAATGTCGAACTTGCGTATCGTCTGGGTAATCGGGATCTTGAAATGCAGCCCCGCCTGGATATTTTCCTCGATGACCTCGCCAAAGCGCAGTTTCACCGCACGCTCGGTCTCGTCGACGATGTAGAGACTGCTGCTAGCCAACCAGGCAGCCGCGGCCAGGCCCCCAACGATGAGCAAGGAACGATTGTTGATCATTGACGGCCCTCCCTGCGGATGCCACTGCTGCTGCTTTGCTGCTGACTACGCGTGCGCTCGAGCGCACGAGGGTCGACGGAACTCTCTTCGGACGTACTGTCAGTGGCCTGGTCATTGCGCCCAGCGCTACCGGAACGCAACTGATCCAGTGGCAGGTACATCAGTGGGCTGTTCTCACTGACATCCACCAGCACCTTGTTGGTCTGGCCCAGCACCTCGCTGATGGCATCCAGATACAGGCGTTCGCGCATGATCTTGGGTGCATTGCGGTACTCGGAGAGCAACGAATTGAAGCGGTTGGCCTGGCCCTGGGCCTCGGCGACCACCGACTCGCGATAGCCCTGGCCCTGCTCGATCAAGCGTTGTGCCTGGCCCTGGGCCTGCGGAATGATGGCATTGGCATAGGCGATTGCTTCGTTGATGGTCCGCTGGCGATCCTCACGGGCGCGAATCACGTCATCGAACGCATCTTGAACGGGATTCGGTGGTGCCGTGGACTCGATGTTGATGGTTTGCAGACTCAAGCCGGTGCCATAGCTGTCCAGATAGGACTGCAGGCGGCTGGCCACGGTACTGCCTAGGATCTCACGACCGGAGGTGAGGATCTCGATCATGTCGGTGCCACCGACGACATGGCGCAGGGCGGAGTCGAGGGCGTTCTCGATACTCAACTGCGGATTACGCACGTTGAGCACGAAGTCGCGCGGATTCGCCACCTGGTACTGAGCCGAGATCTCGACTTCGACGATATTCTCGTCGCGGGTCAGCATCGACTGGGTCTGGCTGAGCGAGCGCACACGAGTCACGTTGACCATGCGCACATCGTCGATCAGCGGAGGATTCCAGTGCAGCCCCGGAGTGACGATCTGCTGGAACTTGCCGAAGCGTAGCACGACACCACGCTCGGCCTGGTCGACCAGGTAGAAGCCGGAGGCCGCCCAGATCGCCAGCGCCACGATGAGCAGCAAACCTGGCAAGGCAAAGACATTGCGACGGCCTCCACCGCCTTTGCCACCACCGCCACGCTTGCCACGGCCACCGCCGAGCATCCTGTTGAGCTTGTCCTGAAATTTCTTCAGCGCCTCGTCGAGGTCGGGCGGCCCCGAGTTATTGCCGCCACCGCCCCCGCTACCACCGCCACGCCGGCCACCACCACTCCAGGGGTCGTGCTGATTGCCACCACCAGGCTCATTCCAAGCCATACGTCCTCTCCACTCTGCGTTTCATACGTAGGCATCAATGACGCGGGCTACGCACGTCATCGAGCATCACAGTATCGATTGCGATGTTTCGTCCGTCACTCCCACACGGGGCGCTCTCGATGCTCCGCGGGGAGATAATCATTGGCGTTCTCGCCCAGCCGCGCCATGAGCTGCAGGAAATCGCGCCTGGGGAGGCGGATATCCAGCAGGGTCCGACCACGCTCGTCGAAGGTTTCGTCACGCACCGCCCCCAGTTCGTGCAGACCGGCGCGTAGCCGACCCTGTGTCGGGGCGAGCGCCACGCACGTATCGAGCACATCGCCGGCCAGACATTCCGACAGGGCCTGAGCCAGAAGCTCGAGCCCCTGCTCCCGTTGCGCGGATACCCACACCACCTCGGGACGACCATCGCCGTCCCGCTCGATGCGAGGGGCACTGTCGAGCAGATCGATCTTGTTCATGACCAGCAGGGTGGGCACCTCGCTGGCGCCGATTTCCTCGAGCACCGCCTGCACTTGCGTCACGTTGAGGTCGCGATCGGGATCGGCGGCATCGATCACGTGCACCAGCAGGCTGGCCTCGGCGGCCTCCTGCAGGGTAGCGCGAAAGGCCTCCACCAGCTTATGCGGCAGGTGACGAATGAAGCCGACCGTATCCGCCAGCACTACCGGCCCCACATCCCTGACCTCCAGACGTCGCAGCGTGGGGTCGAGGGTAGCGAAAAGCTGGTCGGCCGCATATACCCTCGCTTCGGTCAGGGCATTGAACAGGGTCGACTTGCCGGCATTGGTATAGCCTACCAGCGACACGCTGGGGATCTCCGCTCGTGCGCGGGCGCGACGATTCTGACTACGTTGACTGCGCACCTTGTCGAGGCGCTTGTGGATCGACTTGATACGCCCACGCAGCAAGCGACGGTCGGTTTCGAGCTGCGTTTCCCCAGGACCGCGCAGACCAATGCCACCCTTCTGGCGCTCGAGGTGAGTCCAGCCACGCACCAGGCGAGTGGACATGTATTCAAGCTGCGCCAGCTCGACCTGTAGCTTGCCTTCATGAGTACGCGCGCGCTGGGCGAAGATATCCAGAATCAAGCCGGTGCGATCCAGCACCCGGCACTTGAGCGCACGTTCGAGATTGCGCTCCTGAGACGGACTCAGGGCATGGTTGAAGATCACCAGTTCGGCATGATGAATGGCCAACAGCTCTTGCAACTCTTCGAGCTTGCCACTGCCGATGAAGGTGCGAGGATCGGGTCGATGCCGGCTACCCTGCAACAGGGTGGCCGGCTCGGCGCCCGCAGAACGCACCAGTTCCAGGAATTCTCCCGAATCTTCACGTTCTTGTTCGTCCTGAAAATCAACATGGACGAGGACCGCCGTCTCTCCGGCGTCGGGTCGTTCAAAAAACAATCACTACCTCACGATCAACTTTCCTGCACTGCCGCAGGATCCTGGGCCGGTAGACGCACGTTACGCGACGGCACCACCGTCGAGATAGCGTGCTTGTAAACCATCTGGCTAACGGTATTACGCAGCAGAATGACGAACTGATCGAAGGACTCGATCTGCCCCTGCAACTTGATGCCGTTGACCAGAAATATGGATACCGGAATGCGCTCCTTGCGCAGGATATTCAGGTACGGGTCTTGAAGGGACTGCCCTTTGGACATTTTGCTCTCCCTAACTGTCTCTTTGATAGATGTTTTCTGTTCTGCCACCCGGGTGGCGCATGTTTCGTCAACGACTCGACATTCCCGTCAAGCGAAAGGACTATCTTACGCTAAGTGCCACATTGGCGCACGATTTTCAGGATCTCGTCGAGTGCGTCGGCACGCTGGGCGTCCACCCACGCCATCTCTCGCCAACTGCGCAGCCACGTGAGCTGGCGCTTGGCCAACTGCCGTGTCGCCACGATCCCTCTGTGGTTCAGCATGGCAGCATCGTAATGGCCATCGAGGTATTCCCACACCTGACGATAACCCACGCACTTCATCGACGGCAGCCCCAGATGCAGATCACCGCGCTGCCTAAGCGCCTCCACCTCCTCGATGAAGCCCTGTTCGAGCATCAGCCCGAAGCGCCGAGCGATGCGTTCGTGCAACCAGCCTCGATCAGCGGGCGCCACTCCTATCGACAGCGTGCGCCAAGGGAAGGTTTCCGGGCGCTGCGCCTGCCATAGCTTGCTCATCGGCTGCCCGCTCACGCGGTAGACCTCCAGGGCACGCATCAGGCGCTGCGGATCATTGCGGTGGATCCGAGCCGCCGACACAGGGTCGACCCGGGCCAACTCGTCGTGCAGCGCTCCCAGCCCCCGGACCTCGGCCATGGTCTCGAGCTCGGCGCGTACTACGGCGTCCGCTGCAGGTAGATCGGCCACCCCTTCGACCAGACACTTGTAATACATCATGGTGCCGCCGACCAGCAGCGGAATGCCGCCTCCTGCGGTAATTTGCCGCATCTCGCGCAGCGCATCCTGGCGAAAGTCCGCTGCCGAGTAAATCTCGGTCGGGTCCCGAATATCGATCAGGCGATGAGGCGCACGGGCGAGTTCCTCGGCCACGGGCTTGGCGGTGCCGATATCCATGCCGCGATAGATCAACGCCGAGTCGACACTGATCAGTTCGCATCCCAGCCGCTCGTGTAACTCGATGGCCAGATCGGTCTTGCCAGCCGCGGTGGGGCCCATCAGCAGGATCGCCAGTGGTCGAGCGTCAGCCATTACCATCCTCGCGGGTCATTTCAAGGTCACTGGCCACGCAGGAACAGCTTGTCGAGTTCGTTCATGGTCATCTCGGTCCAGGTCGGGCGACCGTGATTGCACTGACCACTGCGTTCGGTACGCTCCATATCGCGCAACAAGGCATTCATCTCGGCGAGGGACAGCCGACGGTTGGCGCGTACGCTACCATGGCAAGCCATGGTCGAAAGCAATTCGTTGATGCGCACCTCCAGGCGATCGGAACGTCCGTAACGCTCCAGGTCCCCGAGCATGTCGCGAATCAACGGCTCGACATCGGCATCGGCCAGCAAGGCCGGCACCTGGCGAACAAGCAAGGTTTCCGGCCCGGCCACATCCAGCTCCACGCCCAAACGAGCGAAGGCGTCATGCTCGGCCTCGGCGGTGGCAACCTCCGAGTGACTCGCCGCCAGCGATACCGGCACCAGCAACGGCTGGGCCTCCAGCGCACCGCCGTGAACCTGGGCTTTCATGCGCTCGTAGGTGATGCGTTCGTGGGCGGCATGCATGTCGACGACCACCAGACCGCGCGCTGTCTGCGAGAGAATGTAGACGCCATGCAACTGGGCGACGGCATAGCCGAGCGGCGGTGCTTGAGTGGCATCGTCCTCGGGCAGTGCAGGAGATGACGACGGCGGTGCCTCGGCATGCTGTCGCCGCTCACGCCAGGCCGTCTCGGCGGCACCGCCGCCCGGTACCGCTGGCTGCGGCGTCAGCAGGCTCTCCTCGTGATCGGGATGCAGGGCATGATAACCCGCCATGAACTGCCTGACACGGTCGGCACCTGGGCGAGCCTCCTGCTCGCCGTGGCGCAGTGCCATCGGCTGCTGTTGCCAACGCGGCTGAACCTCCTCGCTCGGCGTCTCCTCGTGCCCCGCCACCGCCAACGAAGGCGCGGGCGATGCGTCTGCCGTCGCGGCATTGGGGCGCACCTCACCCAGTGCCCGGTGCAGGCTGGAAAACAGGAAGTCATGCACCAGGCGACCGTCGCGAAAGCGCACCTCGTGCTTGGTCGGGTGCACATTGACGTCGACCACGCTCGGCTCCACCTCCAGATAGAGCACGAAGACCGGATGGCGACCATGGAAGAGTACGTCGCGGTAGGCCTGGCGAATCGCATGCGCAACGAGCCGGTCGCGTACCACCCGGCCATTGACGAAGAAGTACTGCTGGTCGGCCTGGGCCCGGGAATGCGTGGGAAGCCCTACCCAGCCCCATAAGCGCAATCCGCCGGTCTCGAGGTCGAGGTGCAAGGCGTTGTCGAGAAACTTGCTGCCCAGCAAGGCGCCGATACGACGTTCCCGCGAAGCGGCATCCTCGGCCCCGCGCAACTGATGCAGGGTCTTCTGATTATGCCGCAGCGTCCAGCCGATGTCATAACGCGACAACGCCAGGCGACGGAAGGCCTCCTCCACATGACCGAACTCGGTCTTCTCGGTACGCAGGAACTTGCGGCGTGCCGGCGTATTGAAGAACAGGTCGCGCACGCTCACCGAGGTGCCTCGCGGGTGTGGCGCCGGACTGACCCGCGGCTCCATCTGACGGCCCTCTGCCACCACCCGCCAGCCGCCGCGGGGATCCTCTTCGACATTGGAGGTCAGCTCCAGGCGCGATACCGAACTGATCGATGCCAGCGCCTCGCCGCGGAACCCCAGGCTAGCGACCCCTTCCAGGTCCTCGAGCGACTCGATCTTGCTGGTGGCATGTCGCGACAACGCCAACGGCAAGTCGTCCTCGGCGATCCCCGAGCCATCGTCACGCACGCGAATCAGACGGGCGCCGCCGCTTTCGAGCTCGACCTCGATGCGCCGGCTCCCCGCGTCGATGGCATTTTCCGCCAGTTCCTTGACCACCGATGCTGGCCGTTCGACCACCTCACCGGCAGCGATCTGGTTGGCCAGACGCGGATTGAGGATATGGATGCGTCGTCCGTCTGTCATAACACTCCAAAAAGCTCAAGGCCGTAAGCCGTAAGCCGTAAGCCGTAAGCCGTAAGCCGTAAGCCGTAAGCCGTAAGCCGTAAGCTAGAATTTCCCACAAAACCCTGATAAACCAGGTTTTTCTTACAGCTTATAGCTTACAGCTAATCGCTTGCTCTTCATGAACTCGGTATCCGCAGCACCTGCCCGACACGAATCACGTCGCCGTTGATCTCGTTGGCCTGCTTCAACTGCGCCAACGGTATCTGGTGTCGCGCGGCAATCTCGGAGAGCGTGTCGCCGGGTTGGATGCGGTATTCGTCGCGAGCACTGCCGCGCCCTCGATCACGCTGCCAGGCCAGCAGACTCGCCGGTGGCGGGTTACGCTCGAAATGCGCCAGCAGACCACCATGGATAGCCGCCGCCAACTGTGCCTGATGAGCAGGATCGCGCAGGCGACGCTCCTCGTCGGGGTTGGAGATGAAGCCGGTCTCGATCAACAAGGAGGGAATGTCCGGCGACTTCAGCACCATGAACCCGGCCTGCTCGACACGCGACTTGTGGAGGCGATTGATGCGCCCCAGTTTATCCAGCACCTGACCGCCGATGGCCAGGGAGTCATTGAGCGTGGCGGTCATGGTCAGGTCCAGCAACACCCCGCGCAACACCTCGTCCTTGTCCTTGAGCGAGAGACTCCCGTCCACGCCACCGATCAGGTCGGCACGGTTCTCGCTATTGGCCAACCACTGCGCCGTCTCGGAGGTCGCCCCGCGCTGTGACAGGGCATAGACCGAACTGCCATTGGGCCTGGCGCTGGAGAAGGCATCGGCATGGATGGAGACGAAGAAATCGGCTTTCTGCTCTCGGGCGATCCGCGTACGCTGACGCAGCCCCACGTAGTAGTCGCCGTCGCGAATCATCACCGCCCGAAAACCTTCGGTGTCATTGATCAGCCGCTGCAGGTGTCGACTGATATCCATGACCACGTCTTTCTCACGGGTTCCCGACGGCCCGATGGCACCGGGATCCTCCCCGCCATGCCCCGCATCGACGGCGATGATGATGTCACGCTTGGGATGAGGCTGTGCCTGCTGCTGCACCATGGCGGTAACGGTATCCGCCGCCTGCCCGCTGGCTTGGGCCTCGACATGCGCCCGTTCGGCGGCGATTTCCTGCTCGCGGATCATTGCTTCGATGGGATCGATGGGATCCTCCACGGCGCTCTCGCCGGGATATTCAAGATCCACCACCAGGCGATGGCCATACTGATCGTTGGGGTCCAGGGTGAAGTGACGCGGTTCGACCTGCCGATCGAGATCCAGCACCACCCGCAGGCCATTGCCATTGCGGATCCCCGTACGTACCGCATTGATGGCACTGCCATCGAGATTCAAGCGCCCCGGGTCGGCCTGCAAGCGGCTGTCATCGAGATCGATCACCAGGCGATCGGGATTGTCGAGCGTGAAGACATCGGCCTGCGCTGGCGCCGAAAGGTCGAACACCAGGCGTGAATGATCCGGCGCCGCCCACAGGCGAATATTATCGATCTCGGCCGCCGACGCCAGACTCGACAAGGCCATCTGTACCATCAGCCATAGCGACAGCAGCCCCCCTTGCCTGGCGAGGCGCGGCGACGACTTGCGCCGCGCAACGGCGGATATCGCAGTTTCGAACATGCCACTCATTGCCTTGTTGGATCTTCCTTGTCGACAGCCTGGCCGGCGTGCTGCCAGAGCGGTGCCAGCCGTGCCAATACTTGTGTGCCATATTCGCTGATGGCGCGCACCTTGGCCACGCGCCCGCGATCGCTGACCAGCAGATGAATGTGCAGATCGGGCTCGCTCAACCATCCCTCGCCGCGCTCCGGCCACTCGATCAAGCACAGAGTGTCGCTGTCGAGCAGATCGCGCGCGCCCATGAACTCCAACTCTTCGGGGTCGCCCAGCCGATAGAGGTCGAAGTGATGGACCCGGACCGCCCCCAGCTCATAAGGCTCCACCAACGTGTAGGTGGGGCTCTTGACCGCACCGCGATGCCCATAGGCCCGTAGCACGCCACGGGTCAGTGTCGTCTTGCCGGCGCCCAGCTCGCCCTCGAGGTGGACCTGGCCCCGCCCCTGCAACGCCGTTCCCAGCGCTTCACCGAAGGCGACATGCGCCTGCTCGTCATCGAGTTTCACCTGCATCATCGTTCCGCGGGTTGGCCAATCGTCGCGCATAGCATGCCAGATCGCTGGCCAGCAGACCACGCTCACCACCGGCTTCGGCGGCGATATCGGCGGCTCGCGCATGCAGTATCGTGCCCAGGCGAGCTGCCGGTTCAAGGGGCAGGCGCTGTGCCAGCAGAGCCCCCAGCATGCCGGACAGCACATCGCCCATGCCGCCGCTGGCCATGCCGGGATTGCCATAGGGACAGATCCCGACGTCCGAGGGGCCAGCAACCACGGTGCCGGCGCCCTTGAGGATGACGATGCCACCGCGAAGACGTTGCAATTCCTGGGCGGCGCCGAGGCGATCGGCCTGCACCCGGGCCCCGGAGGATCCCAGCAGGCGAGCCGCCTCGCCCGGATGCGGCGTTAGAATCCAGTTGTCACGACGCCGGCTCGACCACCACGAGGCCAGCAGGTTGAGGGCATCGGCATCCACCACCAAGGGTTTGTCCGTCGCCAGCGCCACCTGCAACATTGCCTGCCCCCAGGCCCCCTGACCGAGCCCGGGCCCCACGACCAGAACCTCGGCAGCGTTCAGCAACGACGTGACCTCGGTGGCGGAACGCACGCCATGGACCATGACTTCCGGGCAGCGCACCAGGCTCGCGGCCACGTGCTCGGGGGCCGTGGCCAGGCTCACCTTGCCGGCTCCCAGGCGTGCCGCGCACTCGCTCGCCAGCAACGCCGCGCCGCCGAACCCCGGCGCGCCGCCAAGCACCAGCACATGTCCCTGGTCGCCCTTGTGGCTGTCGCGACGGCGTGGCGGCAGCAAGGCGTCGACCAATCCGGCATCGAGCAGTGTGGCCACCGGAGGGACGTCGGCATGCTGGTGAACATCGACACCCAACGAGGCGAGCCGGTGCTCGCCGACATGCGCCACGGCGGCCCCGGTATGCAGGCCCGGCTTGTCGCCAATGAAGGTCACCGTCAGGGTCGCTTCGATGGCAGTCCCCAGGACCGCTCCGCTGTTCGCCGAGAGTCCCGAGGGGATGTCCACGGCGAATACCGGTTTGCCACTGGCATTGATCGCCTCGATGACTCCCCGGTAGGGCTCACGCACCTCACCGGACAGCCCGGTACCCAACAGGGCATCGACCACCACATCGCCGGCCAGGTCGAGCTCCGGGTGCCAGATCTGGACACGCAGCCCGGCCTTTTCCGCCATCTCCAGGGCGCGTGCGGCATCGCCCGAGAGGCTCTGTGGGTCACGTACCGCGATCAATTGCACGCTCAGACCATCGCATACCGCCAGGGCCGCCATCACATAACCATCGCCGGCATTGTTGCCGCTGCCACAGAACACGCTCAGGTGCCGCACCCGGGGCCAGCGTTCTCGTAGTGCATCATAGGCCGCCGTGGCGGCTCGCTGCATCAACGCGAATCCTTCGATACCGCCCGCGATGACGCGTCGATCGAGCTCACGCACCTGCTCGGCCAGATACAAGGGGCGTCCCGAAGGCTCCAACATCGGCTTCTCCGCATATGACGTCGACATGCCTTCTAGTGTAGGGTGTTCTTCCCGGCCGCCAAACGCCTTGCGTTACATTTTCACGGTTTTTACGCGCGAGCCCTTCGACTCCATTTCCATGTCGTCACCCACTACCGCACTCGATACCACCGACCTGGACGCACTCGCCGACACCATCAAGACCTGGGGACGTGAACTGGGTTTCCAGCAGGTCGGCATCACCGACACCGATCTCGAGGTGCACGAGCGCTATCTCGAGCGCTGGCTGGCGGCCGGCCGGCATGGCGAGATGGGATTCATGGCCAAGCACGGCCGCAAGCGCACCCGTCCCGCCGAGCTGATTCCCGGTACGCTGCGTATCATCAGCGTGCGCATGGACTACCTGCCTCCCGAGGTGGAAACCACCAAGGTGCTGGGGCGTCCCGACAAGGCCTATGTATCGCGCTACGCGCTGGGCCGCGATTACCACAAGCTGATCCGCAAGCGTCTGGCGCAACTCGCCCAACGCATCGAGGCCGAGGTCGGCCCCTTCGGCTATCGGGCCTTCGTCGACTCGGCCCCGGTGATGGAACGCGCCCTGGCGCAGAAGGCCGGGCTTGGCTGGTTCGGCAAGAATTCGATGCTGCTCAACCCTCAGGCCGGCTCGCTGTTCTTCCTCGGCGAACTCTACACCGACCTGCCGCTGCCGGTGGACGAACCCTTCGAGTCCGAACACTGCGGCAGTTGCTCGGCTTGCCGCACGGCCTGCCCCACCGGGGCCATCGTCGACGACAAGGTCGTCGATTCCCGGCGCTGCATTTCCTACCTGACCATCGAACTGCCGGGCACCATCCCCGAGGAGTTCCGCGCGGCCATAGGCAATCGCGTCTATGGCTGCGACGACTGCCAACTGGTCTGCCCCTTCACCCGCTTTACCCGAGTGAGCGATGAGGACGACTTCGCGCCGCGCCACGACCTCGACCGTATCGACCTGGTGACGCTGTTCGCCTGGAGCGAGGAAGAATTCCTTGCCAAGACCGCGGGCAGCGCCATCCGCCGTATCGGCTATGAGTGCTGGCTGCGCAACCTGGCGGTGGGGCTGGGCAACGCCCCTTGGAGCGAAAGCGTCGAGGCCGCCCTGCGGGCGCGCCTGGCCTACCCCTCCGACCTGGTGCGCGAGCATGTGCGCTGGGCGCTCGCCAGGCAGCGCGACAAGCGCCAACGAGTGATCGCCGTGAGCCGTGAGCTATAAGCCGTAAGCCGTAAGCCGTAAGCCGTAAGCCAGAACTTTCCACAACATCCTGATAAACCAGATTTTTCTTACAGCTTATAGCTTAAGGCTTACCGCTCCCCGTAGGGGCTATTGCTCCTCCTCGTCCTCCTCCGGCGGTTCCAGCCGCAGGAACGTCTGGCGGTAATGGGCGAGCTCGGCCAGCGACTCACGGATATCGTCCAGCGCCTGATGGGTATTGCGCTTTTCGAAGCCCTTCAGAGCCGCAGGATTCCAGCGCTTGGCCAGCTCCTTGAGGGTCGAGACATCCAGATTGCGGTAGTGGAAGAAGGCCAGCAGCTCCGGCATCTCGCGCTCCAGGAAGCGGCGATCCTGATGCACGCTGTTGCCGCACATCGGCGAGGTTCCCGGTGCCACATGCGCCTTGAGGAACTCGAGGGTCTGACGCTCAGCCGCCGCCGTATCGACGCGGCTGTTCCTGACTCGCTCGACCAGCCCCGATTCCCCATGCGTCTTCCGGTTCCAGGCATCCATGGCCTCGAGCAGGCTATCGGGCTGATGCACGGCGATCACCGGGCCTTCGGCGATCAGATTCAGTTGGTTGTCGGTGATCAGCGTGGCCACCTCGATGATACGTTCGCAAGCGGGATCCAAGCCGGTCATCTCCAAGTCGATCCATACCAGCAGATCCTGGCGGGGGACGGCAGCGCGGTCATCCGACATGAGCAAGACTCCTCGAGTGAATAAGCCGGACCATCCGCCGCCGCTATCGCGACAGCCATGCCCGGGATAGTTACAATATCCACCATTGTACAGACCCTTGGGGCCGCATGAGCAAACGCAAGCTATCCCGCCAACAGCGCTGGCGTATCGAGAAGATCCAGGCCGAGCGCGCCGAACGCGCCGCCCGGCGCGATGTGCATGACCAGGACAAGCTCGATGCCGGCGAATACGGCCCGGAACGCCCCGGTCGAGTGATCGCCCACTTCGGCCGCACGCTCGATGTGCAGGACGACACCGACCACCAGGTCTCCCGTTGTCATCTGCGGGCCAATCTCGATGCCCTGGTGACCGGCGATCACGTGATCTGGCGTGCAGGCGGCAATGGCGGCGGCGTGGTGGTGGCACGCGGCACGCGCGACAACGTGCTGGAACGCCCCGACGCGCGTGGCCAGCTCAAGCCGGTTGCGGCCAATATCGATCAGATCCTGATCGTTTTCGCTGTGGAGCCTTCTCCCTACGCCAACCTGATCGACCGTTACCTGGTGGCTGCCGAGGCCACCGGTATCCAGCCCGTGCTGGTGCTCAACAAGGTCGACCTACTGCCCGCCAGCGGCGGCGAACTGCGTGAGCTGTTGGGGCGCTACGAGGCACTCGGTTATCCGGTGGTCACCACCACCACCCAGCATGTCGACGGGCTCGCACCTCTGCACCGGCAACTGACCGGCCGCACCTCGGTATTCGTCGGCCAGAGCGGGGTTGGCAAGTCCTCACTCATCGACCGACTGCTGCCCGATCAGGTTCTCAGGATCGGCGACCTTTCCGCTGATTCACGCAAGGGGACCCATACCACCACCACTGCGCGCCTCTACCCGCTGCCCGCCGGAGGCGAACTGATCGACTCCCCCGGTATTCGCGAGTTCGGCCTGACCCATCTCGACGCTCAACAGGTCACCGAGGGGTTCATCGAGTTTCGCGAGTATCTCGGCCACTGCCGCTTTCGCGACTGCCGCCATCGTGCCGAGCCCGGCTGTGCCCTGCTGGCCGCCGTCGAGCGCGGTGACATCCACCCGCAGCGCTTCGCCAGCTACCGCCGGATCCTCGATAGCCTGGACGACGAATCACGTTGACTCGGTGGCTCGCAGGCTGGCCATCGGCTGTGCCATTATCCCTGACATTACCGCATGACTCGCGAGGAGTGTCCCATGAGCTCTGAAGACAACCTACTGCCCTTGATCGTCGAGCCCGAGCAATTGGCCGGCTATCTCGACGAGCCGCAACTCTTGATCATCGACGTGCCCCTCAAGGCCGAGAGTTATGCCGAGGGCCATGTGCCCGGGGCCATCTACCTCGACCACCGTCGCTTGCTGTGTGGTAGCGGCGATGTACCCAACGACGTGCCCGACGAAGCCGCGTTATCGGCATTGTTCTCGTCACTGGGCCTGACCCGCGATACGCATGTCGTGGCCTATGACGATGAAGGCGGAGGCTGGGCCGGGCGCCTGCTGTGGACCCTGGAATTGATCGGCCACCAGCGTTACTCCTATCTCAATGGCGGCATCCATGCCTGGCGTACGGCGGGGCTCGAGACATCCACCACTGAACATGCCCCTCGGCCTAGCGACTACGAGGCCGAGTACCTGCACCCCGAGGCCCTCATCGACCGCACCGAGCTCAAGGAGCGCCTGGGCGAAAAGGGCTTCGCCATCTGGGATGCCCGCTCGAAGGAGGAATACGACGGGAAGAAGGGCCGGAACAAGCACTTGGGGCATATCCCCGGCGCAGTGAACATGGAATGGACCGATGCCATGGACCGCGAGCGCGCCCTGCGCATCCGCGACTATGCCGAACTGGTCACGGAACTCGAAGCGCTGGGCCTGACTCCCGATATGGAAGTCGTCACCCACTGCCAGAGCCATCACCGCAGCGGCCTCACCTGGCTGGTCGGCAAGGCGCTGGGCTTCGAGAAGATGCGCGCCTATGCCGGCTCATGGCAGGAATGGGGCAACCGCGACGATACCCCGATAGAGAAATAGAATGGATCCCCGAACGTGACCCGCGACAAGCTCTTTGCCCTGATACAGTATCCCCTGCCCCATCACCTGATCTCGCGCCTGGTGGGCAAGTTTGCCGAATGCCGCATCCCCTGGCTGAAGCATCTGTTCATCCAGGCCTTCATCCGCCACTTCGAGGTCGACATGAGCCAGGCCCTGGAACCAGACCCCACGGCCTATGCCTGCTTCAACGACTTCTTCACGCGTGCCATGAAGGCCGAGGCGCGCCCCATCGGCGACGGCTTGGTATCGCCCGCCGACGGCACACTATCGCAGTACGGGCGTACCTACCACGGCACCCTGGTCCAGGCCAAGGGCCAGGCCTACTCGCTCACCACCCTGTTGGGGGGCGACGTGCACCGTGCGGCCCCCTTCCGCCAGGGCAGCTTCGCCACGGTCTACCTCTCGCCTCGCGACTACCACCGGGTGCACATGCCGCTGGCCGGTACACTCCGGGAAATGGTCTATGTGCCGGGCCGGATCTTCTCGGTCAACCGGGCCACCGCCAACCACGTGCCGGCATTGTTCGCGCGCAACGAGCGCCTGGTCTGCATCTTCGATACCGAGCAAGGCCCCCTGGCCATGGTCCTGGTGGGCGCGATGATCGTCGCCGCCATCGAGACCGTATGGGCCGGGCAGATCACGCCGTTGTCCGGCGAGATACAGCGCATTCGCTTCGATGAGCCCATCACATTGGAAAAGGGCGCCGAAATGGGACGCTTCAAGCTGGGCTCCACCGTGGTGATGTGCTTTGGCCGCGAAGTCGACTTCGACGACCTCAGCATCGATTCCATGGTCAGCATGGGCGAACGGCTGGGCGGGGTCGGGCCCATCCAGCGCATCCGCTACCAAGACGGCAACGCCGCTAGCAGCGCGGGGTAGCGAAGGCCATCACTTCGGCGACGCTCGCCTTGCCCAGGGCGAGCTGGATCAGGCGGTCGATCCCCAGCGCCACGCCACAGCCGGCGGGCATGCCCGCGTCGAGCGCCGCCAGCAAGCGTTGGTCGACATCCACCTCGGGCTTGCCCAGCCAACGGCGCTGGGCATTGTCCTCGACGAAGCGCGCCGCCTGCTCATCGGCATCGATCAATTCGTCGTAACCGTTGGCGAGTTCCAGCCCCCGCCCATAGGCCTCGAAGCGCGACGCCACCCAGGCACCATCCTCGGCATCGCGGTGCCGGCGGGCCAATGCCGCCTGGCTGGCCGGATAGTCGATCACCACGTCGAGCCCGTCGTCGCCCAGGTCCGGCTCGATCGCCAGGCTCATCAGCAAATCCAGGCAGTCGTCGCGCAGGGCGCCGGTCATGTCCAGCCCCCCGTGTTCGCCTGCCAGGCGGCGCAGGCTCGCCAGTGGTGCCGTAAAGGGGTCGATGGCCAGGTGCCGGCGAAACAGCTCGCGATAGCGATGCAGCCGCCGCGGGCCGAGATCGGGCAACAAGCGGCGGATCAGCGCTTCGGTCTCGTCGATCAGCTCGACGAGCGTGAACCCCGGCCGGTACCATTCGAGCATGGTGAATTCGAGATTGTGGCGACGCCCCACTTCGCTATCGCGAAAGCTTCTGGCTAACTGGAAGATCGGTCCACTTCCGGCGGCCAGCAAGCGCTTCATGTGGAATTCCGGCGACGTCTGCAGCCATAGCCGCTCACGCCCGGCGGGCGTCGTCGCCGTCAGCGACAGCGAGTCGAGATGCACGTCGGTACTGCCGCCGTGCCCCAACACCGGTGTCTCCACCTCGAGCACGTCGCGCTCTGCGAAGAAACGCCGCACCTCGGCTAGCAGGCGCGCCCGTTCGCGCAGGGTCTCGATCGAGGCCGTGGGCTGCCAATCGATGGTCATGACATGATCCTCCAGAACGACGAAGGCCACGCCGGGTAAGCGTGGCCTTCGGAGCGGTAAGCCGTAAGCCGCTACAACTTACCTCCGGAACAGCTTTAAGGGGGTGACTTACCGCTTATAACTTCAAGCTTACCGCTCGCCTTGCCACCATTAGGCTCGGGAGACGTACTCGCCGGAACGAGTATCGATCTTCAGCACCTCGCCCCGGTTGATGAACAGCGGCACCCGGACCACGGCGCCGGACGACAGGGTTGCCGGCTTGGAGCCGCCCTGGGCGGTGTCGCCCTTGAGGCCAGGATCGGTCTCGACCACCTCGAGTTCGATAAAGTTGGGCGGTGAAACGCTGATCGCGTTATCGTTCCACAGCGTCACGGTATAGGGCACCTGCTCCTTAAGCCACTTCTCGGTGTCGCCCAAGGCCTTCTTGTCCACGGCATACTGCTCGAAGGAGCCGTCGGTCTTCATGAAGTGCCACATCTCGCCGTCGTTGTAGAGATATTCCATCTCGAGGTCCATTACATCGGCGGCTTCCAGCGATTCACCCGACTTGAAGGTGCGCTCCCAGACACGACCGGTCATCAGGTTACGCAGCTTGACGCGGTTGAAGGCCTGGCCCTTGCCCGGCTTGACGAATTCGTTTTCCACTATGGCGCACGGGTCGCCATCGAGCATGACCTTCAGACCGGCCTTGAATTCATTGGTAGAATAGCTCGCCATGATTCCTCACTGATATCCGGGCGCGGCCACTCGAACGGACGCCGCGCACGTGAATACATCGACGAAGGGACAACCCCCTTCGCCTCTTGGATTGGTGTCACGCATGATAACCCGAAGCCCCGCCAATGTGCAGACCGGCTCCTTACTCAGTCCCCGTGAGGAGCCCCTGGCGATATTGCCGACCACGCCTCGAGGCGGCTGGCAAGCGCAGCTGGCCAGCGCCCTTCGCGACCCGCGCGAACTGTGCCGACGCCTGGCACTCGACCCCGCCTGGCTGCCCGGTGCCGAACGGGGACACGCCCTGTTCGAGGTGCGTGTCCCGGAAGCCTATCTGGCGCGCATCCGTCGCGGCGATCCGCGCGATCCGCTGCTCAGGCAGGTGCTGCCACTGACGGCGGAGGGCGATGCCGTGGAAGGCTTCGTCCAGGATCCGCTGGCAGAGACCGGGCATACGCCGCGTCGCGGCCTTATCCACAAGTATCGCGGCCGCGTGCTGCTGATCGCCAGCCCGACCTGCGCCATCAATTGCCGTTACTGCTTCCGCCGCCACTTCCCTTACCACGAGAATGCCCCATCGCGGGTCCAGTGGGACGACACGCTGGACTATATCCGTGGCGACGACTCGATCACTGAGGTCATCCTCTCGGGCGGCGACCCGCTGGCAGCCAGCGACCGGCAACTCGGCTGGCTCCTCGACCGCCTGGAGGCGATCGATCACCTCGTGCGGCTACGCATTCATACCCGGCTGCCGGTGGTGATACCCGATCGCATCGATGACGCCCTGCTCGCCTGGCTCTCCGCCACCCGCCTGCAGAAGGTGGTGGTACTGCATATCAATCACGCCAACGAGATCGACGACGCCGTGGTGGCCGCTTGCCGCCGGCTACAGGGCATCGGCGTGACGCTGCTCAATCAGAGCGTGCTGCTGCGCGGCATCAACGACAGCGTGGCAGCGCTACATGCGCTCTCCGAGCGCCTGTTCGCGGCCGGCATCCTGCCCTACTACCTGCACGTGCTCGACCCGGTCAACGGCGCCGCGCATTTCGACGTTCCCGACCACGAGGCGCGCACCCTGGTCGAGGAACTGCGCCAGCGCCTGCCGGGCTTCCTGATGCCGCGCCTGGTGCGCGAAGTGCCCGGCGAAGCCAGTAAGACACCGCTCTAGAGCTGTAAGCCGTAAGCCGTAAGCCGTAAGCCGTAAGCCGTAAGCCGTAAGCCAGAAAACAGTAAACCCCATAGGCCGCAACCTATGGGGTTTACTTACAGCTTACAGCTTACAGCTTATAGCTAATGACTTCAGGCTAACGTCTTGGCCGTGACATTGGGCGCCACCGGTTGGTTGGCCGCCAGATGACGGTTCAGTGCGCTCATCACCGCCTTCATCGACGCGCTGGTGATGCTCTCGTCGAGGCCGACGCCGAATACTGCCTTGCCGTCGATACGCACTTCCACGTAGGCGATGGCCTCGGCATCGGCCCCCTGGCCACGGGCATGCTCGTGATAGTCGATGATCTCCGCCGTCACGCCATTGGCGGCCAGCGCCTTGATGAAGGCCGCCAGCGGACCGTTGGCCTCACCGCTGATGGTCTTGCGGTTGCCTTCCTCCTCGATCGTTGCCTCGAGATGGATGCGGGCGCTGTCGGGCTCCGACGTCAGGCGATGATTGATCAGCGCATAGGGCGAGACCGCCTCGAGGTACTCGTCGGCGAAGGCCTGGAAGATCATCTGCGAGGTGATCTCCTTGCCGGTGCGCTCGGCCACTTCCTGGACCACCTGGCTGAACTCGATCGACAGGCGCCGCGGCAGCTCGATGCCATGCTCGCTTTCCAGCAGGTAGGACACGCCGCCCTTGCCGGACTGGCTGTTGACGCGGATCACCGCTTCGTAGCTGCGACCCACGTCCAGCGGATCGATGGGCAGATAGGGAACGTCCCACATGGCGTCGGGGTGCTGACGCCGTTCGGCCATACCCTTCTTGATGGCATCCTGGTGAGAGCCGGAGAAGGCGGTGAAGACCAGGTCGCCGACATAGGGATGGCGCGGGTGTACCGGCAACTGGTTGCAGTGCTCCACCTCGCGCATGATCGGCGTGATGTTGGAGAAATCGAGCTCGGGATGCACGCCCTGGGTATAAAGGTTCATGGCCAGGGTCACGATATCCACGTTGCCGGTACGCTCGCCGTTGCCGAACAGGGTGCCCTCGACACGATCGGCCCCCGCCATCACCGCGAGTTCCGCCGCGGCGACCCCGGTGCCACGGTCGTTGTGCGGATGCACACTGACGATCAGGGTGTCGCGATTCTTGACCCGGCGGCAGAACCATTCGATCTGGTCGGCGTAGTTGTTGGGCGTGGCGACCTCCACCGTGGCCGGCAGGTTGACGATCATCGGCTTGTCGGCACTGGGGCCGTAGGTGTCCATCACCGCTTCGACGATCTCCACCGCGAAATCCATCTCGGTCGAGGTGAACAGCTCCGGCGAATACTGGAAGGTCCAGTCGGTTTCCGGGTTATCGGCCATCAGTTGCTTGATCTGCGCCGTGGCATCGCAGGCGATCTTCACACACTCGGACTTGTCGACGTTGAACACCACCCGGCGGAACAGCGGATCGGTGGCGTTGTAGACGTGAACGATAGCGCGCTTGGCGCCCTTGAGGGCCTCGAAGGTGCGCTCGATCAGGTGCGGACGCGCCTGGGTCAGCACCTGGATGGTGACGTCGTCGGGCACCAGGTCGTTATCGATCAGTTCACGTACGTAGTCGAAGTCGATCTGTGACGCCGAAGGGAATCCCACCTCGATCTGCTTGAAGCCGATCTCGACCAGCATCTCGAAGAAACGCCGCTTGCGCTCCATGTCCATGGGATCGATCAACGCCTGGTTGCCATCGCGCATGTCCACGCTGCACCACAGCGGCGGCCGGCTAATGCGCGCATCGGGCCACCGTCGATCCGGCAGATCGATGGCGACGAAGGGGCGGTATTTGACGGACGGATCGCTGAGCATCATGGCGTGGACTCCTTGGACGGGACGCGGGGCAAGTGTTGGATACGGCGACGCCCCGACAGCACGAGGCATGCCGGGGCGTCGACGGGAAAATGACGGATACGTTTGGCGCTGACGGGATGACCCGACTGGACTCTCGATATGGACTTGGACATTTTACACCTCAGCTACCCTTGACTGGAAAATGCGATGCGCACCACATCGCCTGGCTCGATCAGCGGCCAGCTAGTAGTCGTAGGTCTAGGCTCAGGTGATGAAATGTCATGGTCATGCCCTTAGAAAATCAGGCTAGCACCTCGATGTCAAGCCGAAGGGGGCGAGAGTTCAGCTCGATGTGCCTACCTCGCCTCGCTTCCACAAGGCGATCAAGGCATCGGGCGCCTGCTCTTCGGCAATTTCGAGCGTCCATTGCCTCGCCTGCCGTCCTTCGTCGAGACATATCCGGAAGACGCGCCGGTCGGCACCGCCCGACCGTCTGTCCCCGCCACAACGATGTGCCATATCCACCAGCAGGCGCTGCAGCGCCTGGCGCTGGACTTCGCTGCAGTCGGCGCAGGCGATTCGCCGGGGCCTGCCCAGCCCCGGGAAATGGGCCAGCCCCCCCTCGCGCGTGATGATCACCACGCTGGACGCGGTCAGGACTGGTGGCTCGAGAGTCATGGCAATAATACCCCGACGGCATGCCAGGCATCGGCCACCGCCTGAGGCTCGCGACTCGTGGCACCAAAGCGTCGTCGGGCATTGTCGAGGGTCAACCCGGCAAAGGTGGTGAAATCACTCTCCTGCGCCAGGCGCCGATCGAGCAGGGTGTCGTACCATAGCGGCCCCAGGTGCTCCCAAGCGTGGCCGCCCAGCGTCATCGCCGCCAGGTAGAAGGCATGGTTGGGAATGCCCGAATTGATATGCACGCCGCCATTGTCGGCTTCGGTCTCGACATAGTCCTCCATGTGGCGTGGTTGTGGATCGCGTCCCAGCACGGGGTCATCATAGGCACTGCCCGGTTCCGCCATGGAACGCAAGGCGCGCCCGTCGACCCGCTCGGTGAACAGCCCCTCGCCGATCAACCAGTCGGCCTGTTCGGCGGTTTCGCCACGCTGGTACTGTTTGACCAGGCTACCGAAGACATCCGCGATCGACTCGTTGAGCGCCCCGGGCTGCTGGGCATACACCAGCTTCGCCTCGCGCTCGATCACGCCATGGGTCATTTCGTGGGCCACCACCTCGAGGGCAATCGTAAAGCGGTTGAACAGCTCGCCGTCACCATCGCCGAAAACCATCTGGGTGCCATCCCAGAAGGCGTTCTCGTAATCCTGCCCGTAGTGCACCGTCCCCACCAGTGCCATGCCCTGGCCGTCGATGGAGTGGCGCTGCAGGACGTCCCAGAAGAACCGGTAGGTCGCCCCCAGCCAGCGGTATGCTTCATCGATGGCCGGGTCGCCACTGGCGCCGTCTCCCTCGCGACGCACCAACTGGCCGGGCAGGGTCCGCTGTTGCTCGGCAGAGTGGATATAGCGTGTCGGTTGGCCGGGCTGAAGGCTACCCGGGGGCAGGCCGGTACTGCCGGCGCGAGCCCGAAAATGCCGGTCGTCGACCAGGGTATGCCGCGCGCAGTCGCGCAGTCTGTCATTGCCCTGGGTCGCGATACGCTCCAGAACGTACGGTGGCAGGAAGCGCCGCGGGACATGGTGATGCGTTGTCATGGTTATTCTCCCCTCCTGGGACGACATCCAGCGTTCATGCCAATGTCGTACTGACCTCCTGGTTCCAGTTTGGCTCAAGTCGGCCCTGAAGGTTCCCTATCGCTGGTTCCTCTCCAACATCGCCTCCATGCGCGAGAGTTGCTCGCGCAGTTCCTTGACGTCGTCACGCAAGCCGTGCAGCTCCGCTGCCTCGCCTTCGCCGCTCTCGATCTCCATCAGCACGCTTTCCTTCTGCATCACATCGAGCACGATGCCGATCATCATGTTCAGGAACACGAAGGCATTGAGAAAGATGAAGCTGAGGAAATAGATCCAGGCATACGGGTAGTGTTCCATGGTCGGGTACAGCACGGCGGTGGCCCAGCTCTCGAAGGTCGCCACCTGGAACAGCGTCAGCATCGCCAACGAAATATTGCCCCACAGCTTTTCATCGACCCCATGAAACAGGAAGCTGCCGATGGCGCCATAGATGTAGAAGATGATGAACATCAGCAGGGCCACGTAGCCCATTCGCGGGATCGACTTGAAGAGCGCCGTCACCAGCATCCGCAGTTCGGGAATCATCGACACCAGGCGCAGCACGCGAAAGATGCGCAACAGCCGTGCCAGCAGCACCATTTCCGAGTCGTCCAGTGGCACCAGACTGGCGGCGACGATCAGGAAATCGAAGACGTTCCAACCCTTCTTGAAGAAATCCCATAGCCGCCGCTCGGCAGCCATGCGGATCAGGATCTCAATCAGGAAGAAAGCCGTCACCGCCAGATCGAAGCCCCTGAGCACCTGCTCGAAGCGGCTGGTTTCCTCATAGGTCTTGGCGCCGATCAGCAACGCCGAGAGGACGATGATGGCGATGACGCATGTCTCGAACAGCTTGTTCGCGCGCAGCCGCTCGAAGCGGGCTTGCCAGGTGTTGAAGGCTTCACTCATGGGATGCTTCTCGTCGACGCAAGGCGCCACGGCAAAGGGACAACCGCGGCCGGCTGGAGCGGGATTATCCGCTATCCACAGCGGCACGCAAGCCACCGCGTGACTATGCCGGAAGCCCGCGCGCCCTTACCGAGGGCACCACCAGCGCCTCGAGCTTGCCGAGTCGCGCCAGGTCGTCGTCACGCAGCACCTCGCCCAACTCATTGCCCGGCAGGCACGCGACGGGCGTCAACTGCACTTGTCGAGGCTTGCCTTGACGGTCCAGGCGTTGGATCCAGGCCAGTTCGCCGTTGGCGTAACGCGCCAGGGAACCGATCGGCGCCACCCCGAAATGACGCACATAGCGTTGTACCCAGGTCAGATCGAACTGTTCGCCATGATGCAGCAAGTGGCGGTAGATATGGCTGGCCGTCAGGGCCTGGCGGTCGGCACGATCGCGTCCCATGGCATCGACCACGTCGACGATCGCCGCCATACGCGCCAGGGTATCGAGTCGTTCTCCCGAAAGCCCATGCGGATATCCCCCGCCATCGAGGCGCTCGTTCACCGCTGCCACCACCGAGGTGCGCACGGCCTCGGAGAGCCAACGGCAATCGCCAAGGCGCTCCTCGATCAAGGCCACGTGCGCTGCGAAACGCGAGCGCTGCTCGGCGTTCAGGTGCGGCGCACGGCGCAGTTCGGCCGGTAACAGGGCCTTGCCCATGTCATGTACCAGGGCGCTGGCCACGATGGCCTTCCGCGTATCGCGGGGCAACCCTTGGTAAGCGGCCAGATCGGCCAGACGCACCGCCACCGCCAGGCCATGTTGCACCAACGGATGATCGTCGATCATGCAGACCGCGGCGAACAGCACTGCCTCGCGGTCCTCCTCGAGCAGGCCCAGCACCTGATCGCTATAGCGCGACAGGTCGCGGGCCGCGACCGGCTCCCCGTCCTGCAGTGCCAGCAGTTGGCTATCGAGATAGGCCGTCACACGCGCCAGGCGCCGTGCCATGGGGGTAGCATAATCGGCGCCATGCGGACGACTGGAGGCCGCCGGTACCCCCTCGCGGGGTTCGAACAACGACGAAGGAGACAGCGCACGCTCCCCTGCCATGGCGTTGCGCGCGCTCTCGCGCTCGATCTCGCGCACGTAGAACCACAGGCGGCGCTCGATCTGGGTATCGACGGCGCTGAACTCGCAGCCCACCCTGGCCAGTTGGTGCTCGCTATCGCCCTGCACATGGCGGAGCATGGCGGGGACCTCCAGCCACTGCCCATTGGGGAAGTGCAACGCCAGGGACTGAACGGCCTGCTCGGGATGCAGACCCATGGCGGCCGCCAAGGGCAGTTCGAGCAAACAGCCGCCCAGCGAGAGATTCTTGAGGGCGCCACTGACCGGCCCCTCGGCGTGAGCCATCAGCAAGGTCACACGCACATCCATGCCCGGCCGCAGTTCCGCCCGAAAGGCTCCACGCCGGTGCATGACATCGACATACTCGGGATACTCGCACAGGCACTGCACCCGGTCGCTTCTGTCCACCCAGTCGATGAGCTTCAGCGGTGGAGTCCGCAGCATGGCACCACTGGCCTGGCCGACGAGATAGACCGTCTTCTGCTCCATGGCAGCGGCGATTTCCGCCACTGCCGTGATATCCACCAGCAAGTGCTCCCCCTGCCGGGCCTCCATCAGCAACGCGGGAAGCGGCTCATTACCCGGGCCCTCGAACAATAGGGAGGCCCCCCCCGGCTGGGTGAGCGTTTCCAGCAATGCTTGCCGTTCTCCGGGATGCTCGACACGACTGTGGGTTTCGCTTGCCTGCTTCATCGGGCCCCTACTCAGCGATGCGCGGCGGTCGTTGGCCACCCGCCGGCAATAGTGATGGTATCGGGCGCTGCACAATGACGATCCGCGCTCATCGCCGCTGCCCGCAGCGCCCGGGAAATGTTTCCCTTTGTTATCGGCGGATCGACGCAGGACTTTAGTGGCCGTCAGGTTAGTTCAGGACGTGACGTCGGTGGTTTCGAGTATCGTCAACAGATCCTGGGCATACTGGGCGGCATCATGGCCGAGCGAGGTCAGATAACCACCATCGGCCTGGGTGATCAGCCCCTTGTCATGCAGCCGGCGTGTCGCGGCGATCGCCTCGGGCAGGGCACTGGAATGGACCTTGATCCCTTCCTGGGTGGTTTCCAGGTTGAACAGGCAAAGAATCTTCAACTCCTCGAACAGCTCCGAGGTATAGGTCGATTGGGGCATGGCGTGCTCTCGCTTGTCGTTGTGGTTCTCAGACACTAGCCCGGGCGACTCGCCAAGGCCAGCCCTCTCTTCAAGACTCCTCGCGCTCCAGGTCTACCTGGCGATAGCCGATCAGGTACAGCACCGCATCCAGTCCCAGGGTGGAGATCGAATGACGGGCCTGGCTTCTCACCAGCGGCTTGGCTCGGAAGGCGATGCCCAGGCCGGCGGTGGCCAGCATCTTCAAGTCGTTGGCCCCATCGCCGACGGCGATGGTCTGCTCCATGGCCAGCCCCTCGCGCCGGGCGATCTCCTCGAGCAGCTCGGCCTTGCGCTCGGCATCCAGAATCGGTTCACGCACCTCGCCGGTGACCTTGCCGTCCTCGATCACCAGTTCATTGGCATGGATCTCGTCGAAGCCCAGCTTCCGCTGCAGATGGCGAGCGAAATAGGTGAAGCCACCGGACAGGATGGCAGTGCGATAGCCCAGACGCTTCAGATGCGCCATCAGTCGTTCGACGCCATCCATCAACGGCAGCGATTCGGCGATCTCGGCGAGTACCGCCTCATCGAGCCCCTTGAGCTTGGCCATGCGTTCACGGAAGCTCTGCTGGAAATCCAGTTCACCGCGCATGGCGCGTTCGGTGACCGCCGCCACCTCGTCATAGACGCCATGGCGACGTGCCAGTTCGTCGATGACCTCGGCCTTGATCAGCGTCGAGTCCATGTCGAAGCACACCAGGCGACGATGACGACGCCAGATCGAGTCCTGCTGAATCGCGATGTCTACGCCGTGCATCGCGCCCAGCGCCAGTGCCTTTTCGCGCAGCCGTTCCAGATCGACCCCCTCCCCGCGTAGCCAGCACTCGACACAGGAGCCATGAGGCGGCACATCGCCGTCCAGCGGCTCGCGGCCAGACAGGCGATGGATCAATTCCACCGTCAGGCCATGCTCGGCGGTGAGGCCTCCCACCTCGGCAAGAATGCCCGCCGGGAGATGCGGTGCCAGCAATGTCAGGATCAGCCGCGGCTGGCTGGCTTCGACGCTCCAGCGCTGGTAGTCCTCGGCACTGACCTGGATGGCCTGGACATCGAGCCCCAGGGCATCGCCAGCCTCGTCGAGGGAGCCTTCGAGGTCGGCATCGCGATCCAGCCCCACCAGGGCCTCGAGGGAAAGAATCCCGAAGGTCACGCTCTGGTTGATGTCGAGAAGCCTGGCCCCGCTTCTGGCCAGCGCGCGCCCCAGGCCCGCGAGCTGGCCGGGACGCGCGGTGCCGGTGGCACGGATCAACACTCGTCTTGTCATTGCAACCTCTAAAAAGCTGGAAGCTCGAAGCTGTAAGCTGGAAGTTACCCCCTTGTACCAGCCACGAGCCGATTTTTCTTCAAGCTTCAAGCTTCCGGCTTCAAGCTTTCCAGTTGGTCGACCTTCTGGAAGCCGCGTGGCAACTTGCTGCCGCGCCTTCCCCTTTCCCCACGATAGTACTCCAGATCGCTGGGCTTGAGGGTCAACTTGCGCTTGCCGGCGTGCACCACCAGCGACTCGCCTTCGGCCAGCACCACCAGGTCCCGCACGAATTCCTCGCGGCGCGCCGCCCGCGCCCCGGGGATATCGATCATCTTGTTGCCCTTGCCCTTGGCCATCTCCGGCAATTGCGCCAGGGCGAAGACCAGCAACCGCCCTTCGTTGGAGACCGCTGCAACGCTGATGCCATCGCCGCGAGGGATGCGTCGCGGCGGCAACACGTTGCAGCCCTTGGGCAGCGACAGCACCGCCTTGCCCGACTTGTTCTTTCCGGTCAGCTCCTCGAGCACGGCGATGAAGCCATACCCTCCGTCGGAGGCCAGCAGATAGCGGGTATCGGGCGGGGCCAGCATCAATCCCGTCATGTGCGCTCCGGCGGCGGTATTGACACGCCCGGTCACCGGCTCACCCTGGCTGCGGGCGCTGGGCAGGTTATGGGCGCTCAGGGTATAGGCCCGCCCACCATCGTCGAGCAGCACCAGCGGCTGATTGGTCTTGCCGCACGCCGCCAGATGGAAGCGATCGCCGGATTTGTAGGACAGCCCTGCCGGATCGATCTCGTGCCCCTTGGCACTGCGGATCCAGCCCTTCTCCGAGAGCACCACGGTAATCGGGTCGGCGCCCAGCAGCTCGACCTCGGACAGCGCCTTGGCCTCCTCGCGCTCGACCAGCGGCGAGCGGCGCGGATCGCCATGCTCGCGCCCGGCCTCGCGCAGTTCCTTCTCGATCAGATCGGTCAGTGCGGCCTCGTTGCCGAGCAGCTCCTTGAGGTGTTTGCGCTCATTCTCGAGGGCATCCTGCTCACCGCGAATCTTCATCTCCTCGAGCTTGGCGAGGTGACGCAGGCGCAGTTCGAGGATCGCTTCGGCCTGGCGGTCCGTCAGGCCGAAGGCACTCATCAGCGCGGCCTTGGGCTCATCCTCCTCGCGGATGATGCGAATCACCTCGTCGATGTTGAGGTAGGCGACCAGCAGGCCCGCGAGGATGTGCAGCCGATCCTCGACCTTGCCCAGACGATGCTCGAGGCGTCGGCGCACGGTGGTGCGCCGGAAGCGCAGCCACTCGCCGAGCATCGCCGGCAGGGACAGCACCCGCGGCCGGCCGTCGAGGCCGATGACGTTCATGTTGACGCGAATGTTCTTCTCGAGGTCGGTGGTGGCGAACAGGTGCGCCATCAACGCCTCGACATCGACGCGGTTGGAGCGCGGCTCGATGACCAGCCGGGTCGGCTCCTCGTGGGTCGATTCGTCACGCAGGTCGGCGACCATGGGCAGCTTCTTGGCCTGCATCTGGGCGGCGATCTGCTCCAGCACCTTGGCCCCGCTGACCTGGTAGGGCACGGCGGTGATCACCACGTTGCCGTCCTCCAGGGTATAGCGGGCGCGCAGCTTGACCGAACCGCGTCCACTCTCGTAGACCTTCTGCAGCTCGGCACGCGGCGTGATGATCTCGGCCGCGGTGGGGAAATCCGGCGCCGGCAAGTACTCGATCAGGTCCGTCGTCGTCGCCTCGGGATGGCGCAACAGGTGACAGGTGGCTTCGACCACTTCGCTGACATTGTGCGGCGGGATGTCGGTGGCCATGCCCACGGCGATCCCGGTGCCGCCATTGAGCAGGACATGCGGCAGGCGCGCCGGCAGTACCACCGGCTCGTTCATGGTGCCGTCGAAGTTGGGCGTCCAGTCGACGGTGCCCTGGCCGAGCTCGGACAGCAGCACTTCCGCAAACTTCGACAGGCGCGCCTCGGTGTAACGCATGGCGGCGAACGACTTGGGATCGTCGGGGCTGCCCCAGTTGCCCTGGCCGTCGACCAGCGGGTAACGATAGCTGAACGACTGCGCCATCAGCACCATGGCTTCGTAGCAGGCGCTGTCGCCGTGCGGGTGGAACTTGCCCAGCACGTCGCCGACGGTACGCGCCGATTTCTTGTACTTGGCGGACGCATTCAGCGCCAGCTCGCGCATGGCGTAGACGATGCGCCGCTGCACCGGCTTCATGCCGTCGCCGATATGCGGCAGGGCACGGTCGAGGATCACGTACATCGAGTAGTCGAGGTACGCCTTTTCGGTGTATTCGCGCAGCGACAGACGTTCGACGTCGCCTTCCGCCACCTGGATATCCATGGTCATAGCACGGTAGCCTTGTTCACACTTGTGGAATCGTCGAGGGCTGCGCCCCCTTCAACCTCTGTGATGAGCTGTAAGCTTTAAGCTATAAGCTGAAAGTAACCCCATGAAAGGTTTGCTTTTCTTACAGCTTACGGCTTAAAGCTTACAGCTCCCGGCGAAGCCGGGTCAGACTTCTATATCGGCGAGATTGCCGTAATCTTCGAGCCAGCTCTTGCGATCCGAGGCGCGCTTCTTGGCCAGCAGCATGTCCATCATCTCCAGGGTGCCATCGCCGTCCTCGCGAGTGAGCTGCACCAGCCGCCGGGTATCCGCGGCCATGGTAGTCTCGCGCAGTTGCAGCGGGCTCATCTCGCCCAGCCCCTTGAAGCGCTGCACGTTGGGGGGGCCGGCCTTCCGGGTGCCGCGCTTGCCTTCCAGACGCTTGAGAATCGCCGCCTTCTCGCTCTCGTCGAGGGCGTAGAAGACCTCCTTGCCGAGGTCGATGCGATACAACGGCGGCATGGCGACGAACACATGGCCGGCGTCCACCAGCGCCGGGAAATGGCGCACGAACAGCGCGCACAGCAGGGTCGCGATGTGCAGGCCGTCCGAGTCGGCATCGGCGAGGATGCAGATCTTGTGGTAACGCAGCTTGGAGAGGTCGTCGCTGGCCGGGTCGATGCCGATGGCCACGGCGATGTCATGAACCTCCTGGGAGCCGTAGATGTCGTGCGACTCGACCTCCCAGGTGTTGAGGATCTTGCCGCGCAGCGGCAGAATCGCCTGGGTCTCGCGGTCGCGGGCCTGCTTGGCGCTGCCGCCGGCGCTGTCGCCCTCGACCAGGAACAGCTCGCTCGCCACCGGATCCTGGCCCGAACAGTCGGCCAGCTTGCCGGGTAACGCCGGCCCAGAGGTGATTTTCTTGCGCGCCACCTTCTTCGAGCTCTTCTGACGACGCTGGGCGGCACTGATCACCAGCTCGGCCAACACCTCGGCCTGGTCGACGTGGTGGTTGAGCCACAGCGAAAAGGCGTCCTTGACCACGCCGGAGACGAAGCCGGCCACGGTACGCGACGACAGCCGCTCCTTGGTCTGGCCGGCGAACTGCGGATCGAGCATCTTCACCGACAGTACATACGAGACCCGCTCCCAAAGGTCGTCGGCGGTCAGTTTGACGCCACGCGGCAACAGGCTGCGGTAGTCGCAGAATTCGCGCAGCGCCTCGAGCAGGCCTGAGCGCAGGCCATTGACGTGGGTGCCGCCGAGCGGCGTGGGGATCAGGTTGACATAGCTCTCGGTGAGCAGCTCCCCGCCCTCCGGCAGCCACTGGATGGCCCAGTCCACGCCCTGCTCTTCGTCGGCAAAATGGCCCACGAAGGGTGACGCCGGCAGCACCTCGAAGCCATCGGTGGCCTGGGCCAGGTAGTCGCGCAGGCCATCCTCGTACTGCCACTCGCTTTCGGTGCCATCGGCCTCGATCAGGGTCACCTTGAGGCCGGGACACAGCACCGCCTTGGCCCGCAACAGATGCTTGAGTCGCGGCATCGACAGCCTGGGACTATCGAAATAGCTCACATCCGGCCAGAACCTGACCACCGTCCCGGTGGCACGCTTGGCGCAGGCCCCGATCACCGACAGCTCCGAGACCTTGTCGCCGTGTTCGAAGGCCATCGCATAACGGTTGCCGTCGCGGCACACCTCGACTTCCAGGCGTGTCGACAGGGCATTGACCACCGATACCCCAACCCCATGCAAGCCGCCGGCGAAGCGATAGCTCGACTGCGAGAACTTGCCGCCGGCATGCAGCTTGGTAAGGATCAGCTCGATGCCCGTCACGCCGTGCTCGGGGTGCACGTCGATGGGCATCCCGCGGCCGTCGTCGGTGACTTCGATGCCGCCGTCGTCGAACAGTCGCACGCTGATTTCGCTGGCGTATTCGCCCAGTGCCTCGTCGACGCTGTTGTCGATGACTTCCTGGGCCAGGTGATTGGGTCGGCTGGTGTCGGTGTACATGCCGGGGCGCTTGCGCACCGGCTCGAGTCCGGAAAGTACTTCTATGGAGCTGGCACTGTATTGTGTCATGCGTCGTCCATGGTAATGGCTAGGCTATTGTTCGATGCGTCCCGCTGCGGAGGCTTGTTTCTCGATGTCCCAGTAGTACGTGGTGGGATCATGTGCCGTCCAAGCCGATAGGCGTTAACCGACCGGGTGGCAGGTAGCGGCCACCATGCGCCAGAATCGCCGGTAGATAGTCGGCCAGAGCGCTGAAGCCGTGATCGCCGCCGGGATGCAGGATGGTCCGACAGCCGGCATAGGCGGCGAAGGCATCATGGCAATCCAGCGTTTCGTCACGGGTACCCAGCAGCAGCAGATAGCGTGCGGGGGTGATGGTCTCGGGGGTCAGGACCGCGAGTTCATCGCGGTGCACGGCGTCCACCGTGAACCGTTCACCGGTATATTCGTTGACGAAGCCCTCCCCCATCCACTCCTCGACCAGCCGGGCCGGGCGCACCGCCGGATTGATGACGACCGCCTCCAGGTCATGCCGCTCGGCCAGGCATGTCGCCAGGAACCCGCCCATGGAACTCCCGACCACCAGCGGCCGGTGCCCCAGCCGGCCGAGCCACTGCTCGGCCAGCCGGTAGGCGGCCTGGGGGCGATGCGGTAACTGGGGAGCCTCGCAAGGCCACGGGCCATCCTCGAGCTGCTGGCAAGCCGCCTGCATCAAGCGCGCCTTGGGTGAGGCGCTACCACTGTTGAACCCATGCAGGTAGAGCACTCCGCTGGCCAGGGCCTGCCCCGCTGCGCGACCGGCACTCAGCATAACGCAATCCCTGTATGGATAGCCAGCATCAGGGGTTCTCACCTGCCGAAGGCAACGCCTCGGTCCCCGCCGGTTCCCCCTCACGCCCCTGTTCTTCGACGCGCCACAGCGCCTCGATCAAGCCACGACTGGAATCGTCCATGGCATCGAGCCCCTGGCGCGAGGCGAGAATGCGATCGGTTTCCCCGGCGATCTGCTTGCCCAGTTCCACGCCCCACTGATCGAAGGGATTGATATCCCAGATCGTGGCCTGGACGAACACCTTGTGCTCGTAAAGTGCGATCAGGGCCCCCAGCGTCCGCGGCGTCAAGCGGTCGAGCAGCAGGGTGGTCGACGGCTGGTTGCCCCGGTAACGCTTATGGTTGGGGCGCTCGCCCGGCTCGTCGATGGCATTGTCGCCCAGCATCAGCACTCGCGATTGGGCGAAGCAGTTGGCCAGCGTCAGGCGGTGCTGATTCTTCAGGTGAGTACGGGTGGCATCGTCGATCACATCGTCGTAGCGCCTGAGCGGCGCGATGAAATCGCACTCCACCGCTTGCGTGCCCTGGTGCAGCAACTGATAGAAGGCATGCTGGGCGTTGGGGCCGAGCTGCCCCCATAGCACCGGACAGGTGGAATACGTCGTCACCTGGCCATCGTGGGTCACCGACTTGCCATTGGACTCCATCTCGAGCTGCTCGAGATAGCTGGCGAAATACTCCAGCCGACCGTCGTAGGGCAGGATCGAGTGGGCCCGAATGTCGAGGAAGTTGACATTCCAGATACCGGCCAGCGCCAGCAGCACCGGCAGGTTGTCCTCCAACGCCGCGGCTTGAAAATGTCGATCCATGGCATGAGCACCGGCGAGGAGTTCACGGAACCTCGCCATACCCACCACCAGGGCGATGGGCAGGCCGATGGCCCCCCACAGCGAATAGCGCCCCCCGACCCACTCCCAGAACTCGAGCTGGTTGACCTCCGCGATTCCCCACTCGCTCATCTTCTCGGGGCTGGCCGAGACGCCGATGAAATGCTGGCGCATCACCAGGTCGCGGTCGACGTCGACGGCCAGCTCACGCTCGGCAACCACCAGACGCGAGAACAGCCAGTCGCGGGCGGTGCGCGCATTGGACAGGGTGTCGATGGTGGTGAAGGACTTCGACGACAGTACGAACAGCGTGGTCTCGGGATTGAGCCGCGACAGGTAGTCGGCCAGTTGGGAGCCATCCATGGTCGAGGCGAAGTGCACATGGATCTCGTGCACACCCGCGGGACGATAGTCGGCCAGGGCATGGGTCACCATCAAGGGTCCCAGGTCGGAACCGCCGACACCGAGATTGACGACATCGCTGATCGTCCTGCCAGTCGCCCCCCGCCACTGGCCGGCGTGGAACTTGGCGACCATCGCCTCCATCCGCGTCAGGGTGCGGTGCACCGCCGACACCAGATCTTCACCCTCGACCTCCAGACAGGCATCCGCCGGCAGGCGCAGAGCGGTATGCAAGGCCGGGCGATCCTCGCTGCGGTTGACGCGTTCACCGCTGAGCAAACCTTCGATGGCTTTCGGCACCCCGGCCTCACGGGCCAGCTCCAATAACAGTTCGAGAGTCTCGGGGCGCCAGCGCTGTTTGGACAGATCCAGCGTGAGGCCGGCCGCCTGCCGATGAAAATACGCAAAACGCCCCGGCTGTTCGGCGAACAGCTCGCGCAGATGCGTCGTCCGTACCTCATCGGCATGGGCCTGTAACGCTCGCCAGGCAGGCTGTCGATCGATGGTGGCTGTTCGGCTCATGGTCTCTCTCCTTGACTAGGCGATTGACGAAAATCGGCAGTACTCACCGGCGTTATCGCCGAGCCCCTTGCTTGCTTCGTGCAGTCATTCGGCGCGAGGCGTAGAATGACGCCATCTTGGCCCCGAATCCTATGCAATGCCATGAGTGATGCATCTTACCGTGACGCAATCTTTTCGACACCCCTCGACCGCGTGGCGAGCTTTTCCTTCGACGAGCGGGTAGTGGCTTGTTTTCCCGACATGATTCGCCGCTCGGTTCCCGGCTACGGCCAGATACTGGGCATGCTCGGCGTGATCGCCGCGCGTCATCTGCGCCATGGCGCCCATGTCTATGACCTGGGCTGCTCGCTGGGGGGGGTGGGTCTGGCGCTGGCCGGTCGCCTGCCTCCCGAGGCCTTCACCCTCACCGCCGTGGACCTGTCACCGGCCATGACCGAACGCGCTCGCGCCACCTTCGCCGAGGAGTGTCCCAACCATGCCATCGAGGTGATCGAAGGCGATATCCGTCATCTCGACTATCGATCATCGGGCATGATCGTGCTCAATTTCACCCTGCAATTCCTGGCGCCGCAAGACCGCGACGCAGTGATCCAGAGGCTGTTCGAGGCCCTTGAACCCGGCGGCGTGCTGGTGCTGTCCGAAAAGATCGTCGCCGCCGACGAACAGGAGAATGCCTGGCTGGTGGAACGCTACCACGATTTCAAGCGCGCCAACGGTTACAGTGAGCTGGAGATCAGCCAGAAGCGCACCGCGCTGGAAAACGTGCTGGTCCCCGACACCCTCGAGACCCACCATGCTCGCCTGGCCCGGGCCGGCTTCCCTCGCAGCCAGACCTGGTTCCAGTATCTCAATTTCGCCTCGCTCATCGCCTTCAAGGACTGAACGAGCCTTTCGACATGATGACACTCGGCGCCCTGCTCGTCTTGCTACTGGTCGCCTGGCTGGCCATGGCCTGGTGGCATGCCCACAAGCCGCTGCCGGCAGGCCTCGGCGTGACAGCCCCTTGGCGCGAGGCGCACGCCCTGCGGTTGCTGGCCGACGAAACCTTCTACGATGCGCAGCAACGGCGCCATTGCCGGCAGGCCATCTTCGACGAAATGTTCCGCCTGATCGGTCAGGCACGACGATTGGTGGTGATCGACATCTTTCAGTTCAACGATCCGAACGATACCGACGACGATTGTCATCGCCGCCTGGCACAGGAACTGTGCACGGTGCTGCTGAACCGCAAGGCCGCGGTGCCTGAACTCGAGATGATACTGATCACCGATTCCATCAACAGCGTCTATGGTGGCCGACCGACGCCACACCTGGACGCGCTGCAGAAGGCCGGTATCCGGGTCGTTGTCACCAACCTGGCCCCGAGCCGTGATCCCAATCCCTCCTGGTCAGCCTTGTGGCGTCTGTTCTTTCGGTGGCTGGGCAATACTCCCCGCGGTGGCTGGCTGTCCAACCCGCTAGGCCCCGGCAAGGTCACGCTGCGCAGCTATCTGGCAGTACTCAACTTCAACGCCAATCACCGCAAGACCCTGGTGGTGGATCACGGCAACGATTGGATGGCGGTGGTCAGCTCGTCCAACGCCGATGACGGCAGCAGCGCCTATCTCGATACCGCCCTGCGTTTTGCGGGTCCGGCCGCCCTCGACCTGCTGGCGGCAGAGTCGGCCATCGCCGGGCTGTCGGGGCTGGGGCACACCGAATTACCCGCCATGCCCGCCGTCACGACCGCCCTCCCATCCCTGCCACGGCTGCGAGTGCTCACCGAGGGCGCCATCCGCGAGGCCCTGCTGGCGATCATCGACGACGCCCGTGACGACGAGCGCCTGGATCTCGCTGTGCTCTACCTGTCCCATCGCGGCGTGATCCAGGCCCTGAAGAACGCCCACCGACGTGGCGTCTCGATACGGATATTGCTCGACCCCAACCGCGCGCATTTCGGACGCCCGAGCCCCGGCATACCCAATTGTCAGGTGGCCTGGGAGCTGCACCGGGCAGGCCTTTCCATTCGCTGGTACGATACCCCCGGCGACCTGGCCCACAGCAAGGTGCTGCTAAGAAGCGGCGGTGAACGTCCGGCCGAACTGCTGCTCGGCTCGGCCAACTTTACCCGCCGTAGTCTCGATGATTTCAACCTGGAAGCCGACATACTGTTGTGTGCCGACCAGCAGCATCCCGTCATCCGTGAACGCCTGGCCACCTTCGAGCGCCACTGGCACAACCGGGCTGGGGAGCGTTTCAGTGCGCCCTTCGACACCCATGTCGACCCGTCGCGCTGGCGCTACTGGCGTTATCGATGGATGGAAGCCAGCGGCTGGTCCACTTTCTGAGTCAAGGATTGTGCATGTCTCACCCTCATCGCGACCTCTACCACGCCTTCGTCGACCAAGGGCTCGACTCCTGGCTGGCCAGGCTGCCCGAGCAACTGGCGCGCAGCCTCGATCGCCAGCGGTACGGCGACCTTCCTGCCTGGGAGAAGGCGGTGGCCAAGTTGCCGGAGCTGCCCACCGAGCGGCAGGTATGGCTCGACCGCGATACTGTCACCGTGGAGCTGGACCTGAGCGACGCCCAGCGACGCCAAAGCGAGAACCTGCTGCGCAAGCTCGCCCCATGGCGCAAGGGACCCTATTCGCTGGGTGGAATTCATATTGACACCGAGTGGCGCTCGGACTGGAAATGGCGGCGGGTCGCCCCGCACCTGTCCTTGCTGGCGGGTCGTCGTGTCCTCGACGTGGGTGGCGGTAGCGGCTATCACGCCTGGCGCATGGCCGGCGCCGGTGCCACCTTCGCGCTGGTCATCGACCCCTCGCCACGCTTCTACTATCAATTCCAAGCCGTCCGCCACTTCGTCGGCGACGCCGATGAGGGACGCACACACTTCCTACCGGTGGGCATCGAGGACGTGCCCAAGGCGCTTAGCTTCTTCGACACCGTCTTTTCCATGGGGGTGCTCTACCACCGCCCCTCGCCGCTGGAACACCTCCAGCAGCTCAAGGACGCCCTGCGTCCTGGCGGCGAACTGGTGCTGGAAACCCTGGTGGTGGAAGGCGACGAGACCACCGTGCTGCTGCCCGGGGAGCGCTACGCGGCGATGCCCAATGTCTACTTCCTGCCCTCTTCCGCGGCCCTGTGCCAGTGGCTAACCCGTTGCGGCTTCGACAACGTGCGAGTGGTGGATGAAGCGGTCACCGGCCTCGACGAGCAGCGCGCGACGGAATGGATGACTTTCCAGTCGCTGGCCGACTTCCTCGACCCCGAGGATCGCAGCAAGACGCTCGAGGGTTATCCGGCCCCGCGGCGGGCGGTGCTGATGGCCAACAAACCCTGACCGCCGACACTCAGCAACGGCGCCATCGCGCAGCGAAGCTGCGCTATTGGAGCACCTGCTCAGCGGCGCAGGATCACCAGCCACCTACCCAGATTGAGAATACTGGCCAGCGACGCCGCCACGTAAGTGAAGGCACAGGCGGTGAGCAGATGCTGGGCTGCCGGCATGTCATAGGGCGGGAGGTACTGTTTGAGCAGCGGCAAGGCGCGCTGATAGCTGGCATCGAACTCGACCGGCAGGGTGATCAGGTGCACCAGCGCCGCGGTACCGAAGCTTAGGACAGCAGCAATCACCACCATTGCCGTGCCACCCGGTGTGCGGGTCAGCAGAAACAGCAACGGTGCAGCCATCATCAAGCCGGCACCCAGCTTCTCCGCACGCTGGGCGACCCCCACCAGGCGGGTGCGCACCAGCAGCGGCTGGTAGCCATGATGGTGCTGGATCGCATGTCCCACCTCATGGGCGGCCACGGTCACCGCAGTCAGCGAACGGCCCTCGAAATTCCCCGCGGAAAGGCGCACCTTGCGCGAAGCGGGATCGTAATGGTCACCGTGCTCGGTAACCTCCACCGTCACGCCTTCCAGACCCAAGCGTTCGACCAGATGTCTGGCCAGCTCACCTCCGGAGCCAGGATAGTCATCGCGTGGGCGGGAATAGCGCTGAAGCACCCACTTGGCCCAGACATTCGGCACGATGAACAATACCAGCAGCAACCCTACCAACAGCACGATCATCGATGCCGCCCCCCGTCTCGCTTCCATCACTTCGACTCAGGATACCGCTTTCCGGTACGGACCACAGGGGCAAACCTCCCTGAAAGCGAAGCCTATCGCCAGCCATATGTCACAAGACTGATCCAGATCAAGGCGCAAGGTCTGACAGGTGCTAATTTGAAATAAGGTGACCGGTGAGTCCTTGCCGGTACCCGCCTGCGCTACGACACACGCCCGCCGCACATCCCGCCAACGGTCTGGAGGCAACACCATGCAAGCCGCCGACGTCATGACCCCCGATGTCATCACGGTAACGCCCGATACCGAAGTCCGTGAGATCGCTCGCTTGCTGCTCGAGCACCATATCAGCGCAGTGCCGGTTGTCGATGCCAACCGGAAGGTACTGGGCATCGTCAGCGAAGGCGACCTGATGCGCCGGGTAGAGAACGCCACCGATCAACGCCACTCCTGGTGGCTGAAGTCGATCTTCGCCGCGGCCAACAACGCCAGCGATTACGTCAAGTCCCATGGTCGCAAGGCCAAGGAGATCATGACGCCCGACCCGATCACCATCGACGAGGACAAGCCGTTGTACAGGATCGCCGCCCTGCTCGAGAAGCATCACATCAAACGGGTACCCGTGGTACGGGACGGCCGACTGGTCGGCATCGTCAGTCGCGCCAACTTGCTGCAGGGCTTCTCGGCAGCCGCGCCCGACACCGATATGGAAGCCACACCACAGCAAGACCGCGAGATCCGCGATGCCATCCTGAAGGAGATCAATGCCCACACCGGACTGATGTTCGATCGCGTCAACGTGATCGTCAATAACGGCGTGGTGCAGCTGTGGGGGCTGGTGCAGAACCAGGACGAGAAAATGGCCGCCCAGGTCGCCGCCGAGAACACTCCCGGCGTCAAGCGCATCGAGAACAACCTCGGCTTCGTACCGCTGGGTGTGGGTGGCTACTGATCGCCGCCATCCAGACAACGACACCGCGACGATGTCACCATCGCCGCGGTGTCGAAGAGGCGCGAGCCCTATCGTTCAGCGCTTGAGCAAGTCGCGCACATCCCTGGCTTCCCAGTGCGGGAAATGCTTGCGGATCAGGGCATTCAGCTCGACCTCGAAGGCCTGCCAGTCCACTTGCGGGGTCGCCCCAGTGCGCCCTGCCGCGGCGCCGCGGATCATTCCCGCCCCCACCGTCACATTGGTCAGCCGGTCGACCACGATGAAGCTGCCGGTCCCCGGGCTCTGGCGGTAATCGTCTACCGGGATCGCGGCGGTCAGCTCGACCTCGCAATGCGCGATGGCGTTCAGCGCCAGCGACTCCGCGGGATGCCGCGCCAGGGTGTTGACGTCGATCTGGTAGTCGATGCCACGGATCTCACCGGACAGGTCGCGGGTCGCCAGCTTGAAGTCGTAGAGCTTGCCGGGCGCCAGCGGCGTGTCGTGCATCCACACGATATCGGCCGTGAA
>NZ_JBHRUG010000014.1:0-603 GCF_042646605.1 Litchfieldella rifensis
ATGGCTTACCCCGGTGTGGACTTTCACCACACGGAATGCACGCCTTCGCGGGCGCACTAGGAGCCGCCGTGGCGGCGATCCGGCCGCAGGCCGGCTTGGGTGGCATCTCTCGTCGCGACCACGGGCGCTCCTACCCTGGCGTTTGTGCCACGGGCCGGCTTGGGTGACATCTCCCATCGCGACCACGGTCGCTCCTACCCTGGCGTTTGTGCCATGGGGCCGGCTTGGCTGACATCTCCCATCGCGACCACGGTCGCTCCTACCTGGCGTTTGTGCCACGGGGCCGGCTTGGCTGGCATCTCTCGTCGCGACCACGGGCGCGCCTACGCGGCAAGCGGTCGCCCTCTTCCTGTAGGAGCCGCCGTGGCGGCGATCCGGCCGCAGGCCGGCTTAGTCTCCTACGCCCCTAAACAGAATGATTCCGAACGCCACCAACGGCTGTGGCCCCCGGCATGGCCTAGTGCCCAGCCGACTCATCGCATCGTCGGAACGCCGCCCGGGCTGAAGCCGCTCCTTGTATGTTGACACCATATGAGTTGCTAGAGTTAGGCACCCGTTACCGGGGAGGCCGTCCGCTCCTGGAAGCAGCATCGTCTGACTTCG
>NZ_JBHRUG010000015.1:0-63030 GCF_042646605.1 Litchfieldella rifensis
GGCGCCGTTCTCAGTCTTGCCGATCGCGAGTCTGGCGGCGATCAGTCTTGACCCATCTGCTGCTTGATCAGGTCGCCGATGGTGGTCGGGCCACCGGAGTCGACATCCTGCTCGCGCAGTTTCTTGAGGTTCTGGCGAGTGTCGTCCTGGTCCTTGGCCTTGATCGACAGGTTGATCGCACGGTTCTTGCGATCCACCCCGACGATGCGCGCTTCGACGCTGTCGCCAACGCTGAGCACGTTGCGGGCGTCTTCGACGCGATCGGCGCTGATCTCGGAGGCCTTGAGCACGGCGATGACATCGGTTGCCAGCTCGACGTGGGCTTCCTTGGCGTCGACTTCGACTACGCGGCCAGTGACCACGGCGCCCTTGTCGTTGACTGCCAGGAACTCGGAAACCGGATCGGTCTCGAGTTGCTTGATGCCCAGCGAGATGCGCTCACGCTCCGGATCGATGGACAGGATGACCGCTTCGACTTCATCGCCCTTCTTGAACTGACGCACGGCTTCTTCGCCGGTTTCGGTCCAGGAGATGTCGGACAGGTGCACCAGGCCATCGATGCCGCCTTCCAGGCCGATGAAGATACCGAAGTCGGTGATCGACTTGATGCTGCCGGAAACGCGGTCGCCCTTGTTGTAGCGCGCGCTGAAGTCTTCCCACGGGTTGGTGGTGCACTGCTTGATACCCAGGGAGATACGACGACGCTCTTCGTCGATATCCAGCACCATGACTTCCACTTCGTCGCCGACCTGAACGACCTTGGACGGGTGGATGTTCTTGTTGGTCCAGTCCATTTCGGAGACGTGAACCAGACCCTCGACACCCTCTTCCAGCTCGGCGAAGCAGCCGTAGTCGGTCAGGTTGGTGACGCGGGCGTTGACTCGCATGCCTTCCGGGTAACGCTCCTTGATGTTGACCCAGGGATCTTCGCCCAGCTGCTTGAGGCCCAGCGACACGCGGTTGCGCTCACGATCGAACTTCAGCACCTTGACGTTGATCTCGTCGCCGACGGCAACGATCTCGGACGGATGCTTGATGCGCTTCCAGGCCATGTCGGTGATGTGCAGCAGGCCGTCGACGCCACCCAGGTCCACGAAGGCACCGTAGTCGGTGAGGTTCTTGACGATACCCTTGATCTGCTGGCCTTCCTGCAGGGTGGCCAGCAGCGCTTCACGCTCGGCGCTGTTCTCGGCTTCGAGCACGGCACGGCGGGAAACGACCACGTTGTTGCGCTTGGGATCGAGCTTGATGACCTTGAAGTCCAGCTCCTTGTGCTCCAGGTGGGCGGTATCGCGCACCGGACGCACGTCCACCAGAGAACCCGGCAGGAAAGCACGGATGGAGGCCACGTCGACCGTGAAGCCGCCCTTGACCTTGCCGTTGATCACGCCCTTGACGATCTCTTCCTTCTCGAAGGCCACTTCCAGCTCTTTCCAAGCCTCGGCGCGCTTGGCCTTTTCGCGAGACAGACGTGTCTCGCCGAAGCCGTCTTCGACGGCTTCCAGGGCGACTTTGACTTCGTCGCCGACGCCAATGGTCAATTCACCACTGTCGTCACGGAATTGGGCTGCAGGAATCTGGCCCTCGGACTTCAGGCCGGCATTGACGATGATCCAGTCACCTTCAATGTCGACGACGGTCGCCATGACGATGGCGCCCGGTTCCATGTTGATGTCCTGGAGAGACTGTTCAAACAACTCAGCAAAGCTTTCGCTCATGATGTTCCTACGTGATCAACGTTGATAGCGGGTTACCGCCTTCTCCGTACCACCAGCGAGTACGGGCCTACTACAAAGATCCTCGGGGACGTTGGCGCTGGTTCGACCTGGCCAGGCTCTCGGCTTCCAAAAAACTGGGTGCCGGGCCACGTCATGACGTCTTGCCGAGGGCTCCGCAAGGGATTGTCAAGCGTCCGGAACCAAGCCACGCTGGACAAGGAGTTCCATCAGCCGATCCACCACTTCCGGTATCGTCAGCTGCGTGGTATCCAGTTCGATGGCATCGGATGCCGGTTCGAGCGGGGCCACGCTGCGCTGCATGTCGCGCGCATCGCGCGCTTGAATCTCTTTTAAAAGACTCGACAGACTAGCATCTTCACCGGCCTCTATCAACTGGAGGTAACGGCGTTTGGCGCGTTCCTCGGCGCTGGCGGTGAGGAAAATCTTTAGCTCGGCATCGGGAAAGACGACGGTGCCCATGTCACGCCCATCGGCGACCAGGCCCGGAGGCTTCTGGAAGTCACGCTGACGCCGCAACAGCGCCGTGCGCACCCGCGGCAACGCCGCCACCACGGAAGCACGATCGCCGGCCTGCTCAGTACGAATGATGGCACTGACGTCCTCGTCATCCAAGTATACCCGAGCTTCCTCGTCGCCGGGCACGAAGACCACGTCGAGATTGGCCGCCAACGGCTCCAGGGCGTCTTCGTTGTCGAGCTTGATGTTGTGCCAAGCCGCCGCCAGCGCTACCAGCCGGTACAGGGCGCCGCTATCGAGAAGATGCCACCCCAGGCGCTCGGCGACCAGGCGGCTGATGGTGCCCTTGCCGGCTCCGCCGGGACCGTCGACGGTCAATACCGGTGCCGCAGCTTGCTCGCTCATGCTTCCTCCTGTCGATCCTCGTCGACCTGCATGCCGACACTGCGGGTCAACTCAACAAAGCCTGGAAAGGACGTCGCCACGTTGGCGCAGTCGTCGATGACGATCTCGCCGCCGGCGCGAAGACCGGCTACGGTGAACGCCATGGCAATCCGGTGGTCGCCCAGGCTGTCGATACGCCCGCCTCCATAGTTAGGGCCATCGCCCCGATTGTCGCGACAGCCGACGATGTCGATGCCATCCGCAACCACGGTATTGTCCACTCCCAATGCCGTCAGACCGTCGGCCATGGCCTGGATGCGATCGGATTCCTTGACCCGCAGTTCCTCGGCACCGCGCAAGCGTGTCACTCCCTGCGCATTGGCGGCGGCGATGAACAACGCCGGAAATTCGTCGATGGCCAGCGGCACCTGATCCTGAGGAATCTCGATTCCCTGCAAAGGAGCATAGCGCACTCGGATATCGGCGACCGGTTCGCCACCCACTTCGTGTTCGTTGGACAGTTCGAGGTCGGCCCCCATCAGCTTGAGGATGTTGATCACGCCGATTCGCGTCGGATTGATACCGACATGCTCCAGGGTCAGGTCAGAGCCGGGGGTGATTGCGGCGGCAACCAGGAAGAAGGTTGCCGAGGAGATGTCCGAAGGCACATCGATAGGGCCGGCGGCAAGCTTGCCACCGCCTTGCAGCCAGGCGGTATCGCCCCGGCGCTCGACGCGGTAACCGAAACCGTTGAGCATGCGCTCGGTATGATCGCGCGTCGGTGCCGGCTCGCGCACCCGCGTCTCGCCTTCGGCGTACATGCCGGCCAGCAGCAGGCAGGATTTCACCTGGGCACTGGCCATCGGCATGTCATAGGTGATGCCCTTGAGCGTCTGCCCCCCCTTGATCTTCAGCGGTGGGCGCCCTCCTTCGGCGGTCTCGATCACCGCCCCCATCTGGCGCAGCGGATCGGCCACCCGCCCCATGGGACGCTTGGTCAGCGAGGCGTCGCCGGTCAGCTCGGTATCGAAGGCCTGTCCGGCCAGCAGCCCGGCAAACAGGCGCATGGCGGTCCCGGCATTGCCCACATAGAGCGGGCCCGAGGGGGCCTTCAAGCCATGCATGCCGACACCATGGATGGTGACGCGCCCCTGGTGCGGCCCTTCGATGGCCACGCCCATCTCGCGAAAGGCCTGCAGCGTGGCCAGGCTATCCTCGCCTTCGAGGAACCCCTTGACCTCGGTGATGCCTTCGGCAAGCGCTCCGAGCATGATCGAACGATGTGACACCGACTTGTCGCCAGGGACGCGAATGCGCCCGGAAACGCGGCCACCGGGGCGGACCCGGTAGCGAAGGTTGTTAGATTCCATGGTCTGGTATCCCGCCTGATAACTGGTCTTTTTCAACAACGTATCGAAATATTGTCGCGCATGGCTGGCACGATCGAAGGTCGCCAGCATGCTATCACCGTCCGACGTGGCCACTGCCTCACGCAAGCGCGCCACGCCGGCTTCGAAATCATCCAGCGCCGTGAGCACGGCTTCGCGATTGGCGAGGAAGATGTCACGCCACATCACCGGGTCGCTGCCGGCGATACGCGTGAAGTCGCGAAAGCCGCCGGCGGCATAGCGAAAGATCTCCAGCCGTTCGTCCTGGCGCGCCAGGGTATCGACCAGCGAGAAGGCCAGCAGATGCGGCAGATGGCTGGTTCGTGCCAGGACCTGGTCATGGCGTTCGATGTCCATTTCCAACACTTCGGCACCACACGCCACCCACAGCGCCCGCACGCGCACCAGGGCTTGAGTATCGGTATCGGCCTGGGGAGTGAGGATCACCTTGTGATGGCGATAGAGATCGGGGTTGGAGGCAGCCACGCCACTCTTTTCGGAGCCGGCAATGGGGTGGCCAAGCACCAGGTTGGTGGGCAGCTTCCCGAAGGCGCGCCGAGCGCAGTCGCGAATCGCCGCCTTGGTGCTGCCGACATCGGTGACTACTACTTGCGGTGCGGCCCGCTCGAGCAAGCCGGCCAACTCATGCATCACGCCGTCCATGGCCAGCACCGGGACCGCCAGCACGATCAGCGTGCTGTCCTCGACCAGTGGCGCAAGCCGGGTATCGCCGCCATCGATGATGCCCATTTCGATGCCACGCGCGATCTCGTCGGCATCGCGATCGCAGGCCACGATTTCGCCGGCGAACCCCGCGGCCTTGAGCGCCGCCGCCAGCGACCCCCCTATCAGCCCCAGACCGACGATCAGGATACGTGCTTCATCGACAACCGCTTGCTGCATGATCAGAGCACACCCACGGGGTAGGACCCCAGCACCTTGAGCTCCGCCGCGCGCAGCCTGACTTCCTCGAGTACCGCCTCGACCACGGGGTCTTCGCAATGCCCCTTGAAATCGATGAAGAACACGTAGTTCCACACGCCGGTGCGTGACGGCCGCGTCTCCAGGCGCGTGAGGTCGATCTGGTGGCGATGGAATGGCTCGAGCAGGTCGTGCAAGGCACCCGGCTGGTTACGCATGGCCACCACGACGGAGGTCTTGTCCTCGCCGGACATGGGCACGTCTTGATTGCCGATGATCAGGAAGCGCGTGGAATTGTCGGGACGGTCCTCGATCTTTTCGGCGATCTTCTCCAGGTCGTAAAGCTTGGCGGCCATGTCACCGGCGATGGCGGCACTGTGCCATTCGGTCTTGACCAGCTTGGCGGCTTCGGCGTTGGAGGCCACCGGCACGCGTTCGGCATGCGGATAGTGGGCATCCAGCCATTTGCGACACTGGGCAAAGGACTGCGGGTGCGAGTAAACCCGCGATACCTTGTCCTTGCGTGTGATGTCCGAGACTAGCAGGTGGTGATGAATGCGCAGCACCACCTCGCCGCAGATACGCATGGAAGAATCCATGAACGAGTCGAGGGTATGGTTGACCACCCCTTCAGTGGAGTTCTCCACCGGCACCACGCCATAATTGGCAGCCCCGGCTTCCACCTCGCGGAACACCTCGTCGATGGCGGCCATCGGTAGGCTGACGGCACTGTCGCCGAAATGCTTGAGAGCCGCCTGCTGGGTAAAGGTACCCTCGGGCCCCAGGTAAGCCACCTTGACTGGCTTTTCCAATGCCAGGCAAGCCGACATGATCTCGCGAAACAGGCGTGCCATCTCTTCGGCGTCCAGCGGGCCCTTGTTGAGCGCCATGATGCGTCTGAGGACCTGGGCCTCGCGTTCGGGGCGGTAGAAGACGGCATCCGGGTCGGTCTGCGTCTTCGTCTCCGCCACCTGCTTGGCACATTCGGCGCGCTCGCTGATCAGGCGCAGGATATCGCCGTCCAGGCGATCGATGCGCTCGCGCAGTTCCTCGAGATTGATGGGGGTGTCACTCATTGATGGTTCCTCGAATTAACCCCAGGATTCTCAGCTATTGTCATGATCGTCGGCACGCCGCCCGGGTGGCGTGCCATCGTCGGAACGCCGCCCGGGCTGAAGCCGCTCCTACATTAGCCCCCTACCCGCGTCTTTTCTCGAAATCGGCCATGAAGGCGATCAGCGCATCGACGCCCTCCTCAGGCACGGCGTTGTACAGGCTGGCGCGCATGCCGCCCACGCTACGATGCCCCTTGAGGTTCAACAGGCCCGCCGCATCAGCCTCGTCGAGGAAGGGCTGGTTCAGACGCTCGTCGGCCAGCACGAAAGGCACATTCATGCGCGAACGATTGAGCGGCGCGATGGGGTTGGAATACAACTCGCTGTCATCGATGGCGGCATACAGCTTGGCGGCCTTGCGCGTGTTGATGGCGTCCATGGCCTCGAGCCCGCCCACGTCGTTCTTCAGCCAGTCGAACACCAGCCCGGCCAGGTACCAGGAATAGGTCGCCGGGGTGTTGACCATGGAGCCCTGTTCGGCCATCAGCTTGTAGTTGAACATGGTCGGGGTATCGGGACGAGCACGATCGAGCAGGTCGTCGCGCACGATGACCACCACCAGGCCGGCCGGGCCGATGTTTTTCTGCGCGCCGGCATAGAGCACGCCGAAGCGGGAAACGTCCAGCGGCCCGGACAGAATCGACGATGACATGTCGCAGACGACGGGAAGCTCACTGCCATCGGCCTTGCGGACCTCGGGGATATAATCGAATTCCAGCCCACCGATGGTCTCGTTGGCGGTGTAATGCAGATAGGCCGCGTCGCCTGTCAGTGCGATCTCGTCCTGTCGCGGCACTGCGGTCAGCCGATTGGCTTCGCTGGACGCCGCGACATACGCTCCGAACAGGTGACGCGCCTCGGCGATCGCCTTCTTGCTCCAGATCCCGGTATACAGGAAGTTGGGCGTCCCGCCGGCTCCCAGCAGATTGTAGGGCAGCATGGCGAATTGCATCGATGCCCCGCCCTGCGGGAACAGCACCTTGTAGTTGTCCGGCACCGCCAGCAGCTCGCGCAAGTCCTGCTCCGCCCGTTCGGCGATGGCGGTATATTCCGGGCTACGGTGACTCATCTCCATCACCGACAGACCACGACCGTGGTAGTCGAGCATTTCTTCCCGGGCGCGCTCCAGCACCTTGGTCGGCAACGCCGCGGGGCCGGCGCAGAAATTATAGTGACGTGTCATCAGCGTTGTGTTCCCCATTCTCTTCGGACGATGGCCCCGCGACGCCGGCCTCGCTTTCTTCCGTCTCGGCGTCCTCATCCGGCGACGCTTCCTCCGGCTCGTCGATGCGCACCGTCTTGACCAGCTTCTCGTCATTGCCGAGGCGAATCAGCATCACGCCCTGGGTGTTGCGCGAAGTGACGGAAACCTCCTCGACCCGGGTACGCACCAAGGTGCCCTTGTCGGTGATCAGCATCATCTCGTCGCTACCGTAGACCTGCATCGCCGCCACCAGGGCACCATTGCGCTCACTGGTCTGCATGGCGATCACGCCCTGGCCACCACGACCGCGCAGCGGGAACTCCTCGAGCCGGGTGCGCTTGCCATAGCCGTTCTCGGAGGCGGTGAGGATGTAGATCTTCCCGCCGTTGCCGTTCTCGATTACCGCGGCCTCGTCGGCATCGTCTTCGGCATCCGCTTCGGCATCGATCTGCTGCGACTGCGGAATGATCAGGCTGATCACTTCGGCACCACCGAGCAGCTTCATGCCACGCACGCCACGAGCGGTACGCCCCATGGCGCGCACATTGGATTCTTCGAAGCGAATCGCCTTGCCGTTGGACGACAGCAGCATGACATGATCGTTGCCCGACGTAATGGCCGCCCCCACCAGGCGGTCGTCCTCGTCCAGGTCGATGGCGATCAGGCCCACACTGCGTGGCCGCGAGAACTGATCGAGACTGGTGCGCTTGACGGTGCCCTTGGCGGTGGCGAAGAAGATGTAGCTGTCCTGGCGATATTCGCGGACCGGCAGCATGGCGTTGATCGACTCACCCTCGTCGAGCGGCAGCAGGTTGACCAACGGCTTGCCGCGCGAGCCGCGGCTGGCGTTGGGCATCTCGTAGACCTTGAGCCAGTAGACCTTGCCCTTGTTGGAGAACAGCAGCACGGTGTCGTGGGTCGAGGCCACCAGCAGATGCTCGATGACGTCCTCGTCCTTCATGGCGGTGGCCGACTTGCCACGGCCACCGCGGCGCTGGGCCTGATAGTCGGACAGCGGCTGGGTCTTGGCGTAGCCACTCCGCGAGATGGTGACCACCATGTCTTCTTCGGTGATCAGGTCCTCGATACGCAGATCGAGGTGGCTGGCCTGGATTTCGGTGCGGCGGGGGTCGCCGTACTGGTCGCGTACCGCGATCAGCTCCTCGCGGATCACTTCCAGCAAGCGGTCGGCCGAAGCCAGGATCGCCGTCAGCTCGGCGATCTTCTCCAGCAGGCCCAGATACTCGTCGAGCAGTTTCTCGGTCTCGAGGCCAGTCAGGCGATGCAGGCGCAATTCGAGAATGGCCTGGGCCTGGGCCGGCGACAGCCGATACTCGCGGCGGTCATCGGACAGTCCCAGCCCCTCTTCGAGGCCTTCCGGTTCGCAGGACGTCGCGCCGGCGCGCTCGAGCATGCCGGTGACCTGCCCCGGATGCCAGGATTTGGCGATCAGCTTTTCCTTGGCCTCGGCGGCGCTCGGCGAAGCCTTGATCAACTCGATGACCTCGTCGATGTTGGAGATCGCCACCGCCAAACCTTCGAGGATATGGCCACGCTCGCGGGCCTTCTTCAGCTCGAACAAGGTACGCCGGGTCACGACCTCGCGGCGATGGCGGATGAACGCCTCGAGCATCTCCTTGAGGTTCAGGGTCTTCGGTTGGCCATCGTCCAGCGCCACCATGTTGATGCCGAAGACGTTCTGCAGCTGGGTCTGGGCGAACAGGTTGTTGACCACCACTTCGCCGGACTCGCCACGCTTGACCTCGATCACCACGCGCAGCCCTTCCTTGTCGGACTCGTCGCGTAGCTCGGCAATGCCGTCGATCTTCTTGTCCTTGACCAGTTCGGCGATCTTCTCGATCAGCCGCGCCTTGTTCACCTGGTAAGGCAACTCGTGAACGATGATGTGATCGCGGCCGGTCTTGTCATCGTGCTCGATGGTATGTTGCGCCCGCACGTAGATGCGGCCACGTCCGGTACGGTAGGCCTCGAGTATGCCCGCCCTACCGTTGATGATGCCGGCGGTCGGGAAGTCCGGCCCCGGGATGTACTCCATCAGGTCGTCGACGCTCAGCGTATAGTCGTCGATCAGTGCCAGACAGCCGTTGATCACCTCCACCATGTTGTGTGGCGGGATATTGGTGGCCATGCCCACGGCGATACCGGACGAGCCGTTGATCAGCAGGTTGGGCACCTTGGTGGGCAGCACATCGGGAATGCGCTCGGTGCCGTCGTAGTTGTCGACCCAGTCGACGGTGTCCTTTTCGAGGTCGGCCAGCAGCTCATGGGCGAGCTTGGCCATGCGCACCTCGGTGTAACGCATGGCGGCGGCGTTGTCGCCATCGATGGACCCGAAGTTGCCCTGGCCATCGACCAGCACATGGCGCATGGAGAAGTCCTGCGCCATGCGTACGATGGTGTCGTACACGGCACTATCACCGTGGGGGTGATACTTACCGATGACATCACCGACCACACGGGCGGACTTCTTGTAGGGCTTGTTCCAGTCGTTGCTTAGTTCGTGCATGGCGAACAGCACGCGCCGGTGCACCGGCTTCAAGCCATCGCGCACGTCGGGCAACGCACGGCCGATGATCACGCTCATCGCGTAATCGAGGTAAGACTGCTTGAGCTCGTCCTCGATGTTGACTGGCAGAATCTCTCTGGCGATGTCACCCATGGGTCATCAAATCCTTTGCACTGCGACAGATTGGCGCTGCGGGATGCTTGTCGAATAGCCTCGTAACAGCAGACGCGGATTATACCACCGAGCGTGCCACAAAGGCAGCGGCACACAAGCCGTAAGCTGCGAGCGGCAAACCAGACCCGTCTGGCAAGCTCACCCCCGAAACCTCAGGACTCGGGGGACTTCCAAATCGTCATGCATGACCGCCGCGTGCCCAACGGCCTTCCTCGAGGAACTCCAGATAACGGGCATTGTTCACATGAGCATAACCGTCCAGGTGATACCCCCTGACACCTGGGGTGTTGCGCGTGATGCGGGCATCCATGAGAGGCGTCCTTTGTAGGCGATGAATGGGGCATTCGATTCGAGACATGATGCCATGGCTTTCACAAACGACAGTTTGAAACGCATTATCGATCTTCCTCGGTGCTGGCACCCGACAGCCCCTTTGGCCATAATGTGCCTCCTTTTGTTCAGGACTGCTTTTTTCATGTGGTTCAAAAACCTGCATTTATACCGCTTGCACGATGCCCCTGAGATTGCCCTCGATGCACTGGAGGACGCGCTAGGCGAACAGGCCTATCGCCCACTAGGCGGCAGTGAAGCCCGGCGTCTGGGCTGGTGCACTCCCGCCGGACGCCATGGCGATCGGCATGTGCATGAAATTCAAGGCCACCGCTTACTGGCGGCATTGCGCCAGGAGCGGCTATTGCCGGCCGGGGTGGTACGCGAGGAAGTCGAAGCACGAGCCGCCGACCGCGAAGTCGCTGAAGGTCGCCCGTTACCGCGCAAGGAAAAGCAGGTCCTCAAGGAGCAGGTCTACGAGGAGTTCTTGCCGCGCGCCTTCGTGCGCAGTCAACGCATCGAGCTGTGGTGGGACACCCGCCGGGCATTGATCGCGGTGAACGCCTCCAGCCGCAAGCGTGCCGAAGAGATTCTCGATCTGCTGCGCCAGACGCTCGGGAGTCTCAAGGTGACGCCACTGGCGACCAAGACCACCCCCATTCGTGCCATGACCACCTGGCTCACCGATGCCGTGACCCGCCCTCCCATGCTGGCGCTGGGCGACCAGGTGGAACTCAAGGCGCAGGGCGACGACGGCGTGCTGCGTGCCCGCCAGGTCGACCTCGACGGCGACGAGATTCAGACCGTGCTGAGCGGTGGTCGCCAGGCGACCAAACTCGCCATGGAGCTCGAGGGTCAGCTATCGTTGGTGCTGCACGACGACTTGGCCCTGAAGTCGCTGCGCTTCGCCGATGCCTTGCTCGATGAGGCTTCCCAGGCCGATGACGGTGACGATGCCGTGCTGCGCCTGGAGACCGACTTCGTGCTGATGGCACAGACGCTGTCTGCGGTGATCGAGCAGTTGATCGACTGGTTGGGTGGCGAGGCTCATGCGACCACTCCGTCTTCCTGATACCGTTAGTGTGATTCTTTTATCGTGACTCTCGACTCGACTAGCACAATACAAGACTCCAACTCTCCGGCACCGGACCCGTTCGCCGACATCCGCCCCTATCATGACGATGAAGTGGCCGAGGTGTTGGCGCGCTTGGCCGATGACGCCGAGCTGCTCGACGCCCTGACGCAGTTCAAGCTGCCGCGCCTGGCGCGTTTCGCACCGCGGGTGGCACGCGCCATCGCCCGCTTCGCCGTGCACCGGGAGGTGCGCGGCGTGACCAGCGTGCGCGATTTCCAGATGCGCATCGCCCGCTACATGAATCGCATGATTCGTACCACCACCGACGCCTTCGAGGTGAAGGGGCTCGATAAGCTGGATCCCGACACGGCCTATCTGTTCATCGGCAACCATCGCGATATCGCCCTCGATCCGGCCTTCGTCAACTACGCGCTCTATCAGGCCGGGCGCAATACCGTGCGTATCGCGATCGGCGACAACTTGCTGCAGAAGCCGTATGTCTCCGACCTGATGCGCCTCAACAAGAGTTTCATCGTGCCACGCAGCGCCAAGGGCAAGCGTGCCATGCTCGCTGCCTATCAGACGCTATCGAGCTATATTCGTCATTCGATCATCGAGGACAACCACTCGATCTGGATGGCACAGCGCGAAGGACGCGCCAAGGACGGCATCGATCGTGCCGACCCGGCGATCATCAAGATGCTGACCATGGCCCACCGCCAAGTCGATAAGGAGGCCAGCCTCGGCGATGCCATTGCCGAACTGCGCATGGTGCCGGTGTCGATCAGCTACGAGTACGACCCCTGCGACCTGCAGAAGGCCCGTGAGCTTTATGCCATGTATACCGAAGGGCGCTATCAGAAGGTCGAATTCGAAGATATCCGCTCCATCGTCGCCGGCATTACCGGCGCCAAGGGGCGCATCCAGCTGACCTTCGGCGAACCGTTGTCCAAAGACTTCGACAGCCCGGAAGCCGTTGCCGCAGAGATTAACCGTCAGGTACTGGGAGGCTATCGGCTGTTTCCCAGCCACCAGCTAGCGCTGGAGGCCAGCGGCCTGGCCCCCGAGCTACTCGAGCTCGACGACGTGACCGATGCCGATCGCGTGCGTTTTCATGCACGATTGGCTGAAGTTCCCACTCACTTGCGCGACTGGTGGCTGGCACAATATGCCAATCCGGTGCTTAATCGCGCGGGGAAGATTTGATTAGCTGTAAGCTGTAAGCTGTAAGCTCTAAGCTGTAAGAAAACCCAATACCTTTCAGTTGGATGCAGGCTAATGGGCTTCGGGCTTCGGGCTTCGGGCTTCGGGCTTCGGGCTTCGGGCTTCGGTTTATAGCTTATGGCTTATGGCTTATGGCTTATGGCTTATGGCTTATGGCTTACAGCTTGTATTCAGGAACTTATTCCATGGCTCACCCCCATCACCAGCCTAACCTCGACCATGGCGCCATGACTCGCGACGCCTACCGCGTCACCGTGATCGGCGCGGTCCTGGACTGCCTGCTGGGACTGGCCAAGGTCATCGTGGGTATCATGGTCGGCTCGGCGGCACTGGTTGCCGATGGGGTGCACTCTTTCTCGGATCTGGTGACCGATGTCTTCGTGCTCGCCGCCACTCATTTCGGACGCCAGGCACCGGACACCAATCATCCCTACGGTCATGGGCGCATCGAAACGCTCGCCACCTTATGGCTGGGCAGTATCCTGATCTTCGTCGCCGGCGGGATCGCCTGGGCCAGCCTGACCCGCCTATTGGCCGGCGTCCTGATCGCCGCCCCCGGCTTTTGGGCCATCGGTCTGGCCGTCGTCGCCTTGCTCGCCAAGGAGTGGATCTTCCGCTTCACCATGCGCGTCGCCAAGCGTGTGCGTTCCAAGCTGCTGGAGGCCAATGCCTGGCATTCCCGCTCGGATGCCCTTTCCACGGTGGTAGTGCTGATCGGCCTGACGGGTGCCCAGTTCGGTGCCGGCTGGCTGGATGCCGTGGCTGCCGTGGTGGTGGCACTGATGGTCGGCAAGATCGGTGCCAGCCTGCTGTGGGAGTCCAGCCAGGAGCTGGTCGATACCGCCCTGCCCGAGGAGGAGCAGCGGCATATGCGGGCCGTTGCCGAAGAGGTACCCGACGTGCATAACGTCCACGACCTGCGCACCCGGACCGTGGGCGGTCATGTGCTCCTCGATCTGCACATCGTGGTGCCACCGCGGGTCACGGTGTCGGAAGCCCACGAGATCGGCAATGAAGTCAGCCGGCGCCTGCGCGATACCTTCCCCAACCTGACTGATGTCACTTTCCACGTCGACCCCGAAAACGACGAGGGCAAGATCGACCCCAGCCTGCTGCCCGGCATGCCCTTGCGCGAGGACGTCGAAGGCAAGCTCGATGCGGTGTGGTCACACCTGCCCGCGTGGCAGTCCCGCGTGGCCCTGGACCTGCACTATCTCGGCAATCGGATCGATATCTCGATCTACGTACGCGAGCTTCCCGAGGGCCAGAGCCTTGCCGAGGCGGCTCAGGTGCTCCGTGAACATGCCGTTACCTTGTCATGGGTAGGCCGACTGCGTGTCTGGCAGGGCCCCGGCAAGGCCTGATAGGCGAAAACGTAACGCTCGTGTAAAGTAGCAAATGTCTCATCCACATTGCCTAGGGCGCGCCTGAAACGTCGGCAAGTACCGTCGGTTTTCAGACATCGCCTGGAGGCAAGTCAGGACGTTGCTGCCGATGCCTCAAGCCCAACCCTGCCCCCCCTTGCTCCTCGGGCGTCGGCGTTTTCTTGCCGGCCTGGGCGGCTTGCTGTTGGGAGCGGGCCTGGGGCTTGCCCCGGCGCCCCTCACCGCCAACCTCGACCCGTCACGCCTGCGACTGTCCATGCAAGCCAAGTATGGTGACAGCGGCGTTCAGGTGCTGGATGAATGGTTTGCGCTGCTCGAGCGGCTGGCTGGCAGCGAGGTCGGCGAACAGCTTCGCGAAGTCAATGACTTCTTCAACCGCCGGGTGCGCTGGCTGGACGATATCGATATCTGGGGACGGGAGGACTACTGGGCGACGCCATTGGAAACCCTGGGGCGCGGTGAGGGGGACTGCGAGGATTACACCATCGCCAAATACATCACGCTCAAGCAGCTCGGCGTACCCGGTGAACGCCTGCGAATGATCTACGTTCGGGCGCGCATCGGTCGCAGCAACATGTCCCAGGCACACATGGTGCTGGGCTACTACCGCCATCCCAGCGTCGAACCACTGGTACTCGACAACCTGGCCCCCTCGATCACTCCTGCCAGCCAGCGCACCGACCTCACGCCGGTATTCAGCTTCAATAGTGACGGCCTGTGGGCCGGCGGCTCGAGCCAGTCGCGCGCCGACCCTACGCAACGCCTGTCGCGCTGGCGCAACGTGCTGGGCCGCATGCGGGAGCAGGGATTTTTATGAGCCATGGGCTTCGGGTTTCGGGTTTCGGGCTGCGGGCTATGGGCTACGGGCTTCGGGCTTCGGGCTGCGGGCTATGGGCTTTTCGTGGCTCGTGGCTCGTGGCTCGTGGCTCGTTGCCCGCGGCTCGAAGTGTTGTTGGATTAGAAATGAAGAACTGGATCAGTATGAATAACTACATAGGCCTTATGCAGGGGGAGCCGATATGTCACTGATCAAGCAACTCTGGCTGACCATCGCCGTGCTGTTATTGCTCGCCTTCGGGGGCAGCCTGGTGATCGGGGTCAGTGCGATCAGGCACTACACCGAGCAGGAAGTGCGCATCAAGAATGCCGACAACGCCAATGCACTGGCCCTATCGATGAGCCAGTTCGACAAGGACCCGGTGGCCATCGAACTACTGCTGGCCGCCCAGTTCGACACCGGCCACTATCGCCGTGTCGAGTTGCGCGATCCCGAAGGCGAGCTGATCCTTGCGCGCGAAGCCAACGAGCATATCGAGGATGTACCGGCCTGGTTCGTCGACCTGACCCGCTTCTCGGTCCCCGCCGGCCACGCTGTGGTACAGGATGGTTGGCGCCAATATGGAACGGTGGAATTGGAAAGCCAGCACAGCTTCGCCTACCGCTCGCTATGGCAGAACACGCAATGGCTGGTCGCCTGGTTCGGTCTCGCCGCCCTGATCAGTGCCCTGCTCGGCTGGTGGATCGTCAAGAGCATCCGCCGCCCCCTGCACGCCGTGGTCGAACAGGCACGTGATATCGGCGATCGGCGTTTCACCACCTCGAAGGAGCCACGCACCCGGGAACTGCGTGAAGTCGTCATCGCCATGAACGCGCTCTCCAGCAAAGTGCGCAACATGCTCACCCAGGAAAGCGAGAAGCTCGAGCGACTGCGCCGTAAGCTGCAACATGACGAGGTCACGGGAGTGGCCAATCGCAGCCACTTCATGAAGTTGCTGCAGGGAGCGCTGGATGGCGAAGATCTCACCGGCAGTGGCACGCTAGTGATGCTGCGCGTGGCGAGACTGGCAAGGCTCAACGATACCCTGGGTCGACAGGAAACCGACTCGTTGCTCCAGGAAATCGCCCATGTCATGAACCATATCGCCAGCGCACGACACGGCCAGGTCGGGCGTCTCAACGGTAGCGACTTCGCGCTGCTGCTACCCGATGAGGACGATCTCCACGCCCTTTCCCAGGAGCTCAAGACCTGCCTGCACCCCATCGCCGATAGGCATCATGCCTCGATCGGACTGCCCATGTCGGTGCTCGAGTATGCTCCAGGCGACGAGCGCGGTGAGTTGCTCAGCACCCTTGATGGCGCCCTGGCCAAGGCCGAATTCGACGGTGATCGCGCCCTGGTGATCGCCCGCGGCAGTGCCCGGCAGTCGCTGTATACCAGCCATGAGACCTGGCGCGAAGCGCTGGAACAAGCACTGCGGGACGGCATCCACCTGGCCCGGTATCCCGTACTCGATGCGCAGGGGGATATCATCCACTTCGAAAGCCCTTCGCGCCTGCGCCTCAAGGGAGACTGGCAACCCGCCGGGGTCTTCATGCCGTGGATTTCACGGCTGGGGCTGAGCGTCGACTTCGATCTGGCCGTGGTCCAGGCGGCCTTGACCGCTATCGACAGGCAGGGCAAGCCACTGGGGATCAACCTGTCTCTTCAGGCTGCCAGCGACAGTCGCTTCCTCGGCGCCATCAAACCACTGCTGAGCGCCCACCCGAAGGCGGCGACCCGGCTATGGCTCGAACTGCCGGAATCGGTGGCCGTGCATCACCTGGAAGGATTCCGAGGCTTGTGCCGCGAACTGCGCCACTTCGGCTGCCACCTGGGACTCGAGCACGTGGGGCCGGAATTCACGCGAATCGCCGACCTGCACGATGTCGGGCTGAGCTACCTCAAGATCGATGCCTCCCTTGTCGAAGGCGTCCACGACAACGGCGAGCAACAAATCATTCTGCGTGGCATGGCCACCCTATGCCACGCCATCGGCATCCTTGCCTTTGCCGAAGGGGTCACGACCGACCGCGAACGCGACACCCTGTTGGACATCGGCCTGGACGGCGTGACCGGCCCCGCTATTCGGCAGGATTAAGTTTCGGGCTACGGGCTACGAAATGCTCGTATCCCGCCCGCAGCCATCAAGCATTTATGCCGTGCCGACACCTTAGATGAGGCCGCTATCCGCCTCATCATTTTCCCCCATCAGATCCACACTGTTGACCCGGCGGCGCAATGACTGGCGGGTCATCAGTTTCTCGCGGGCAGCATCGGGAAGATCGGTGAAGCTGATGATGCCCTTGTCCATCAACAACTCGATCACGTCCTCCAGGACGCGCACGAACTCCAGGTCGGAGCTGCGCAGCTCCTGGAGCTGGCGATTCTGATCCTGCTTCAGGAACGCCAGCAATTCCGGTGAATCCGGCGCTATGCCCTCTCGGCAATCGGGCGTCATGCCCCCGCTGACCAACTCGATCCTGTCCTGCTCATCGCGTTTGACGTACATGCATTGCCCTCAACTATCTTGTCCGCTCAAACCAAGCCCAAGATACAGTGTAAATGAAAAGGCCCCGACCGTTACTCCGGACGAGGCCAAACACTATTGCACCATGGTCTATTGATCGATATTGAGCTGGTTATTCTCGATCATTGACTGGATGAAATCCGCTGAGCTCTGACCACCCATACTCACATCTTCAAGTACGATCGTCTGGTCGGCGTTAGCCTTGTCACCACCTAGCTGTCCGTTGGAACTCACATAAAGCGTGGTACTACCACCCTCTTCCTCTGCCAGGATGTAGCTGTCGATCGACTCCTTGCTCTCATCCTGCAACAGGTCGGAGAGATCCAGCCGGTCAGCCTCACCATCACCCGTATAACCGTTCGCCAGATCGAGCATGAAGTCCTTCACCACATCCTCGGCGGGTGAGTCGGTCGTACCTTGGTCATTAAGATTCCAGGCAAAGGTGTCGGCACCCAGGCCACCGTACATGATGTCGTTAACGCCCCCCCCGGCCAGAAGATCATCGCCGGCACCACCGTCGAGGACATCGTCGCTGCCGTTGCCCTGGATGTTGTCATTGCCGTCGGTACCTTGAAGGACGTCACCGTCGGCGTCCAAGGTAAAGTCCCAACTGGTCGTCGCCTGATCGCCATCACCATCGGTAACGGTCGCGGAGAGCTGCAGGGTCTGGTCCGTGCCTTCGATGATGGTGACGATTTCGGCCGAAGCCACGCCGAAGCCATTGCCGGTATCGTCCAGGGCACTGATATAGACCGTATCGAAGGCTTCGTCGGACGTTATGGTCCAGGTGCCATCGCCATTAGCAGTGGCATCGAATGCCTCCTGCTGGCCACTGTCTTTCCAGAAGGTCGGCTCTTCGCCGGCATCGAGCCCCCAGAAGCTGAAGTTAATGCTGTAAACCGCCAGAGAATTCGCTCCGCCAGCGGGCTCGTTTACGGTCTTGCCGCCGGGCCCCGATGTCGACCAGCCTTCACCATCGTAAAAGGTCAGCACCAGGGTCTCGCTGGGATCGTCGATCGTGGAACCCTGTGAAACCCCCAAACCATTGTTGTTGTAGTTGACCGTATCACTGCTATTGACGGCTTGGGCCTCGATAAAGATGGAGCCAGGCTCACCTACCGTGCCGGCGTTCGTGAAATAGGCCGAACCGCTATTGCCTCCCCCAAAGCCGCTGGAGAAACCCACCAGCAACGAGGACTGGGAACCATCCAAGTGGCCCAGCTGTGTCAACGTGTAGGAGCCATCACCGTTGTAGGCAACGGTGAACACGGTGACCTCGTTGTTCGCATCGTCGAGGTAATAGGCATCCAGCGAGCCGTCATCGTTTTCCCGATAAAGGAGGTTATTCCCCTCAGAACTCATGCGCTGCCCGGTTTCCGGGTTGAGCCAGTAAGTGCCATCGTTGCTACCCGACAGGATCACGCTGGCGCCTTGCTGATCGGCCCCGAACGAGAACGGAATCTCGTCAGTGAGAGACAGTCCTTGCTGGTTGGCCATCAATGCCGTGCGAACAGGAGCAATCTGGGGAACATCATCGATGATGTCGATGGTCAGGGTGCCTGTGGCACTACTGCCACCCACCCCGTCGACCTGCACTTCGACCGTATCGGCCAGGCTCGTGTCATCGTCTGGTTGTTCGTGAGTCTGGGCGGCCTTCAGGGTATAGGTGTATTCGATGGTCGCCGTCTTGTTGCCGTCCGGGCTGTTATAGCCGGTCAGCCGCAGTTCCCCTTCTATCGTATCGATCACGATGGAAGGCGAGGACGTTGACAGTGCTTGGAGCTGCGCCAGGGTGAAGGTCTGTCCCCCCACGGTGACACTGGCGACGCCATCACTGGCCGACACCTGGAAGCTACCGGTGTCGGTCTCGCTGTCACTGTCCGCGTCACTGCCATTGATCAACCCTGCTTCGTAGACAGTGCTGTCGGCTCCCGAGGCACTGACCGTGACACCAGCCGTATCAGCTGCACCATTGATGGTGAGGGTCAGCGTGGCGGTGCTGGTGTCACCATCGGCGTCGGTCAGGGTGTAGTCGAAGGTCTCGGTGAGGGTCTCGCCGTCATCGAGCGCCTGCACCGCCGCCAGGCTGTTGTCGAGCGTGTAGCTCCAGGTGCCGTCGCCGTGGTCGGTGAAGGTGCCGTACTGCGCGGCGGTGCTGTCGAACGCCACGCTGGCCAAGGCGTCGGCGCCCTGGGTGTCGTTGGTCAGCACCGTGCCGGTCAGCGGCGCGGCGGCATCCTCGTCGATGGCACCGCTGTCGTCCACGGCCTCGGGGGCGGTGTCGATGATCTGGATGTCGAGATCGTCGCTGGTGGTCGCGCCGGCCACGTCGGTGACGCTGACCGCGAAGCTGTCCACCACGCTGGTATCGCCGCCGCTGTGATCGGCGGCATCGCCGTTCTCGGTGTACTCGTAGCGGATCTCGCCCGTGGCGGCGTCGTAGCCGGTCACGGTGAGGGTGCCGTTGGCGGCGACGATCACCACCGGGGTGGTGCTGGCGTGGGTGACGTCCTGCCCGCCCACGGTGACCGTGGCGATGCCGGCCTCGGCACTCACGCTCATGGTGCCGCTGACGGTGTCGCCGGTGCCTTCGACCACGCTGTTGTCGGCGCCGGTGGCCGTACCGTCGGCGTCGTCGATGTCGATCACCGGCGGGCCGTCGGTCTGGCCGTTGATGGTGAGGGTCAGCGTGGCGGTGCTGGTGTCACCATCGGCGTCGGTCAGGGTGTAGTCGAAGGTTTCGGTGAGGGTCTCGCCGTCATCGAGCGCCTGCACCGCCGCCAGGCTGTTGTCGAGCGTGTAGCTCCAGGTGCCGTCGCCGTGGTCGATGAAGGTGCCGTACTGCGCGGCGGTGCTGTCGAAGGCCACGCTAGCCAGGGCGTCGGCGCCCTGGGTGTCGTTGGTCAGCACCGTGCCGGTCAGCGGCGCGGCGGCATCCTCGTCGATGGCACCGCTGTCGTCCACGGCCTGTGGCACGTCGTCGACAATGTCGATGGTCACGGCATCATCGGTGATGCTGCCGTCGCTGTCGGTGGCTTCGAGGGCGAAGCTCTCCTGCACCGCGTCGCCGTCGGTGGCGCCGTCCAGGGTATAGGTCCAGCTGTACTCGCCGTTCGCGCCCTGGGTGACCTCCAGCGTGCCGTGCTCGCCCTGGACCGTGCCCCCGCTGGTGACGTTGACGCCGTTGATGGTCAGCGTCTGCAAACTGTCGTGGCCGGTACCAATGGTAAAGCTGCCATTGGTGACGTGCGAGCCGTCATTGGCACTACCTTGCGGCAGGCCGGCTTCGTCGACTTCGCTGGCTCCCGGCTCAAGTGTGAACTCTGGAACGGAATCCCCAGTAAGAGCGACTTCCGCGACATCACTCGCATCGAGATCCTCATAATTACCGCCGCTAGTGTCGGTAATGCTCAGTCCAAGAGCCCCGCCGCCATTGGGTACGTTCGGCGCATCGAAGGTCACGCTGCCTTCGGTGGCCCCGGCGGCGATAGTGATCTGCTGGCCGTTGTTGAGGGTAATCGTCAGGTCGGTAGCGGGGGCGTTGTCGACCGTGGCGGTGACGGTGATGTCGTCGCCCTCGGTGACCTGCGCCGGCGCGCTCAGGCTGATGGTGGTGGTATCGCTGTCGTCGACCACGTCGGTACTGGTGGTGGCGCTGCTATCGAGGTCCTCGTAGTTGCCGCCACGGGTGCCGGTGATACTCAGCGCCAGCGTCTCGGTTCCCTGCAGGTAGGCGTCGTCAACGCGGCTGTCGAAGGTCACGCTGCCGCTGGTGGCCCCGGCGGCGATGGTGATCGTCTGGCCGTTGTTGAGGGTAATCGTCAGGTCGGTAGCGGGGGCGTTGTCCACCCGCGCGGTGACGGTGATCTCGTCGCCCTCGGTGACCTGCTCCGGCGCGCTCAGGCTGATGGTGGTGGTATCGCTGTCATCGACCACGGTAGCGTCAACGTCTTCACCAAGCGTGATCTGGTCGTAACCCCCGCCACTCGCAGACTCGATGCTGAAGCTTTCGGATTCATTCCCCTGGCGGTAGGCATCATCCTCGCGGCTATCGATCTGGATGCTCGCGGAAGTCTGACCTACGGGAATGACGATCTGCATGCCATTGGAGAGCGTCACGACCAATGGTGACCCAACGGGAGCCGTGCTGGTAGTGACGGTCAGGGTGATGGGTTGGCCCTCGACGACGCTATCGGCGTCCGTGCTCAGGGTCAGGGTGGTCTCCACCGCAGGAGCGGCTTCGTCTTCCTCCGCTACCGCCAGGTCTTCGCCCGCGGCGGTAATGAACTCGCCGCTCTGGGCAGTGCCGAATTCGAAGGCTAACGGGTCCACTCCTTCGGTGATCCGTGCCAGGCGCACGAAATCATGACCGCCGCCTTCACCGCCCCCACCACCGGCACCGGCGGCCGTTGCTTCGAGCAACTCGAGCAGATCGCCGTCATCTTCGTCGATCGCGGCGAGGAGGGCCTCGAGATCTTCGTCGAGGACACTGGACTCGGCCACCTCGATGGGCGCTTCGGCATCCAGCTCAGGGGTCATCGCCACTTCCTGACCGCCCTCGACCAGCGCCGGATCCAGGCCATCGCCGAAATCGAGCTGGACGCTGCCATTGTCGGACGTTACCAGGGTCTCGCCTTCCTGCAGAACGTCACCTGCGCTCAGTTCGCGGAGATTGCCGTCGGCGTCACGCGCCCAGGCCTGGCCGGTAATGGAAAGAACGGTTGCGATGCTCATGGATCTGGCTCCCTGCGATCTTCGCCGATGGCGACGGCATAATAACTTCGTATAGGAGTCAGATTAGGCAGGGAATCCCTCGAAGGATATTGTACCGATGGACAGTGTTACAGAATGTTTCTACTCGACATCCACCACCGCTGACTCGGTGTGCGCAAGCATCAGGACCAACTGCATGCGATCGCGAACCTTGAGTTTGCGGAACACCGCTCCCAGATGCGCCTTGACGGTGCGGTCGGTGATATCCATTAGCCGGGCCACTTCCTTGTTGCTCTTGCCCGAAGCGACCGCCAGCGCGACGGCCCGCTCACGCTCGGTAAGCATGGCAAGTGCATCCTCGCGCACGGCATTCTCTCCACCCAGGACCTTGAAGGTCGAGCCTACCACCTGGGCCAGCAGCTCGGGCCACACCCAGATGCCCTGGTTGTCGGTGACCACAGCAATCTGCCGCAATAACGCCACCGGCGACAGCGCATGAGCATAGCCACGCGCACCGGCGTTGAGTGCCTGGAAGGCTTCCCTGGAATTCGGCGTGTAGGACAGCACCACCAGCGTCGCTCCACGGCCACTGAGGGTGGTGGTCAATGCGGTCCAACCTTCGAGGTTGCTCATGACCCACACGCAGTCGCCGCGACCGGCCTGGGCGCGGGCTTGCTGCGGGCTACACAAACGCACATCGTCAAAGGCCTCACGCCAGCGTGGCATATCATCGCGCCCTTGACTGACAAAGAGTTGTGCCATCAACGCTCCCCCAATGAGTTGTTCCAGGCCCGCAACACGGGCTTGAGCAGGAACTGCATGACGGTGCGCTTGCCGGTCATGATATCGACCTGTGCGGTCATGCCAGGAATGATCGCCAGTTCGTTGTCGAACGTTTCATCCTGCGTACGCACTCTCACCAGATAGAAGGTATTGCCCTCCTCGTCGGTAATGGTATCCGCGCTGATATGATCGAGTTCCGCGGCCAATCCACCGTACAGGGAATAGTCGTAGGCAGTGAGTTTGATGGTGGCCGGCTGTCCCGGGCGCAGGAAGGCAATATCCTGCGGCGCGATGCGTGCTTCGACCAGAAGTTGGTCGTCGCTGGGTACGATTTCCACGACTTCCTGGCCCGGCTGGACGACGCCCCCCAGGGTATTGATGTGCAAGCGCTGTATCGTGCCGGCCACCGGCGAGCGAATTTCGGCCATGCTGACCTTGTCCTGCAGGCCGATATTGCTTTCTTCGAGAGCCGCCAGTTGCCCCAAGGTTTCGGAAAGCTCGTTGCGCCAACGATTCTGCATCTCCAGGGTGACCTCACGCACCTTGCCCTGTGCTTCCTCCACCCCCGCCTGCAAGCGCGCCACTTGGGCCTCGGCCTGATTGCGTTCGCCTCGCGCGTTGGAAACATCGCGCTCCAGTCGCAGCACCTCCACCTCGGACACTGCCCCGGAATCCAGCAGTGGCCGGGTCAGGTTGAGTTCGCGGGAGGCCAGGTTGAGGGCTCGCGTGGCCGACGCGTGACGTGCCTGTGCTTCGCGCAACTCCTCACGCCGCTGCGTCAACTGCTCGCGGGCGATCGCTTGCTGCTCCTCGAGTTCTTGCTGACTGGTTTCGTAGAGCTCACGTTCATGAGCGGCCAGTGCCGGCGACTCGTCGAGCACTTGGCGCGAAGGCACGAAGGGCTGATCGGTGGTCAGTGCCCGCAACCGCTCGGCCTTGGCTTGCAGCGCCAGCGAACGTGCCACCCCTTCGCGATAAGAGGAGGCATAGCGCGTCGGATCGATGCGCATCAGCAGTTGCCCCGGCTCGACGACCTGCCCTTCGGTGATCTGGATATCCGCGACCACCCCGCCGTCGTAGGACTGCACGATCTTGGTCTGCGAGGAAGGGATGACGCTCCCCACCCCCTTGGTCACCTCATCGATCTCGGCGACATAGGCCCAGGCAAGCAATGCGGCGATGGCCAGCAACACGGTATACAGCAAGGCCCGCGCACGGAGGGGATCCTGCTGCAGGCGGGCCCAATCGGCGTCGCTGGCCCAGTCGCGATTGAGGTGTACCGCCGACACCCGGCGAGCGAAAAGCCGATCGATCAACGAGCGAAATGGCTTGCTACCGGTATGCGAAACCCGCCCGATAGCCTCGAAGCCTTGTTGCTCGGCGGTCCTGGCATTGGCTTGCTGGCCCATCAGCTAGCCCTCCCGATCTGCCCGCTGCGCAGGGCGGCGACCACCTTGTCCTTGGGACCATCGGCGACCACCTTGCCCGCATCGATGACCACGATGCGATCGACCAGAGACAGCAGCGAGGTGCGATGCGTCACGACCACCAGTGTCTTGGCCTGGGCGAATTCGGCCAGGCGTGCCTTGAAGGCCTCTTCACTGGCGTGGTCCATGGCACTGGTAGGCTCATCGAGCAACAGGATCTGCGGATCGTGCACGACGGCGCGGGCGATCGCCACGCTCTGGCGCTGTCCTCCGGAAAGCATCTCGCCACGCTCGCCTACCGGCAGGTCGACACCATGCGGATGGGAATTGACGAACTCGTTCAGGCCGCCGATTTCCAACGCCTGCAACAAGGCTTCGTCCTCGACGCCTTCGCTACCGCCACCGGCGACCACGTTGTCACGCAGCGAACCGAAGAACAGGCCGACATCCTGGGGTACATAGCCGATATGCCGACGCAGTTCGATGGGATCGAACTGGCGGAGGTCGACACCATCGACCATCAGCGTGCCACTGGTCGGCTGGTAGAGCCCCAGCATCAGCTTGTTGAGCGTCGACTTGCCTGACCCCACGCGGCCCAATAACGCCACCTTCTCGCCGGGGTTGATCTTCAGCGACACTTCGTGCAGCGCATCGCGCTCCTCGCCTGGATAGCGCAGCGTCAATCGCTTGAATTCGATCTCGCCACGCACCACGGGGCGACTCACCCACTGCCTGCCTTCCGGACGCTCCACCGGTTTGTCCATCACGCCATTGAGCGATTCCAGCGCCGTGGATGACTGGTGATATTGGGCCAGCAATGCCGCGGCCTGGCTGACCGGTGCCATGGCCCGCGACGAGAGGAGATAGGCGGCGATCAGCCCACCTTGGGTCAGGTCGCCCTCGATGATCAGGTAGACACCGATGACGATCACCGATACCGCTACCGTGTGTTGTGCCCACATCGCCACGCTGGACACCGAGGAGCCGACCAGGCGCAACTGTGCCGAGGTGCGAGACAGGAAGGCGGTGGCCTTTTCCCAGGCGCCCTGGAGACGCCCTTCGGCACGTAGTGCCTTGACCGTTTCCAGGTTCGCAAGCGACTCGACGAGAGTCGCGTTGCGCTGTGCAGCGACTCGCCAGGTGGTCTCCGACAGCTCATGCAGCTTGCTCTGCGCCGCCAGGGCATACAACAGCACGCAGACAATGCCCACCACGATGGGAATCACCAGTGGCACACCGATCACCGCGATGATGGCGGCGAACAGCAAGACGAACGGCAGGTCGGCCAATGCCACCACCGTCGCCGAACCGATGAAAGCGCGCACCGACTCGAACGACTGGAGGGTCGCGGCGAATGACCCGGTGGATGCCGGTCGCGCCTCCATTCGCATGCCCAGCACCCGTGACATGATCGACGACGACAGCTTGACGTCGGCACGGCTGGCCGCCAGGTCGACGAAGGCGTTACGCAACAGGCGCAGAACCAGGTCGAAGCACAGCACCACGAAGATGCCGACTGCCAGCACCCACAGCGTTTCCGTGGCCTGGTTGGGCACGACCCGATCGTAGACGTTCATCACGAACAGTGGCATGGCCACGGCGAACAGGTTGATCATCACCGAGCCGGCCAACACATCGCGATACAGGCGCCGGTTCTCGCTGACCACGCCCCAGAACCAGTGGCGCGCCTTCTGCTCCTTGACCTCTGGGCCACGGGTATCGAAGCGAAAACGTGGCCGGGCATAGATCGCCTGACCAGCGAAACGCTCCTGCAGTTCATCCAGGCCGACCTCGGTGGCGGCCTCACCCAACTCGGGGAAGATCACTTGGGCACGGCGTGCCTTCACATCCAGCGACACCAGCACACAGGAGCGCCCAGGCTCGAGCAGCAACACCACGGGGAACAGCGCCGGGTTCAGTTGTACCAGGCGACTGCGCACATGCCTTGCCGTCAGCCCGGCCCGCGCTGCGGCACGGGCGAACACCCCCGGCGTCAGGTAGCCCTCTTCCAGAGGCAGGCCCGCGATCAGCACGTCTCGGCTGGTGTCGTGATCGTGGGCACGCGCGACGACCCGCAGGCATTCCAGCAAGTCGTCAACTCCAGAGGCACCCCCCTGGTCGTGCAGGTATCTGGCATCAGAAGTCACGAGGAGGGCCCTTCCCGCCGAGTCATGGTCATGCCGGTACTATCGGCCGGAGCGCATCATTCATTGATGCGCTCCAGGGTCACTTCGACGCGGCGGTTCTGTCGACGTCCCTCGACGGTATCGTTGCTGGCCACCGGGTGGCGCGATCCATAGCCACGCGATTCGAGCAAGTCGCGACGCACCCCCTGCCCGGCCAGATACTCCGCCACGTTGGCGGCGCGCTGCTCGGAGAGCGGGTCATTGATGGCATCGGTACCGGTCGTATCGGCGTGTCCAGCGATGAATACGCGACGCAGATCGTCACGCCCCCGGATCTCCGCCGCCAGCGAATCCAGCGCCCGCTGGGCGTCGACACTCAGCTCGGCACTGCCGGTGGCGAACAGGGCATCGGCGGACAGCGTCACGTCCGGGGCGCGGGCAGGTGCAGCCCCCAGGCTCGACGAAGCCCGCAGATCGGCCGTGAGCTCCTCCAACGTGAAGCTGGCAGGTGCCTGGGTCGGGCAGATGGCTTCCGGATCGATCTCGACGCCGCCACTTCCCAGTTCCGCAAGGCTCGGTATGTCGTCACGAGTCACGCCCAGCGTTGGCATCAGACGTCCCATGCTCGCCAGAGTCCGGGCGTCGGCAATGGTCACGTCATACTGCGCATTGACGTAGGCACGGCTGGCCTCGAAGTACTCGTTCTCGCTGTCCAGCACATCGAGCAACGTGCGCTGACCAATATTGAACTGTTGCTGGTAGGCACCGCGCACCCGATCGATGGACTGGCGATGCTCGTTCAGATAGCGCATCTGCTCGCGCAGGCGCCGCGTATCGTTGTAGGCGATCTGGGTAGTCTGACGCAGGTCGACGCACTCCTTGTCGCGCAGGTCCACCGCCTGGTCGAGCAATTCGCTGGAACGCCGGAACGATGCCAGGTCGCTGCCGCCCCGGTAGAGGTTCATGCTGGCCACTACCTCGGCAACATGCCGATCGCTCCGCCCCAGGGAATCGCTCTGGTTGTCGTGGCCGGTGCGGGCACGGAATTCCAATCGGGGATGGAAAGCCGAGCGCGTGCCTGTCCGCTCGGCACGGGCCGATTCGATATTCTCGATGGCGGCATGGAAATTGGGGTTGCCCTGATAGGCCAGGTTCACCGCCTCGGCCACCGAAGGCGGCAATTCGCTATCCAATGGCGGCGCCGGCGGCAAGTTTTCCGCCGGCAATTCGCCGATCAGGCGCTGATAGCGCGCACTGACATCGTGCAGGTTCGAGGCTTCGGTCAGCAGATTGGATTCGGCCAGTGCCAGACGCCCATCGATCTGCTCCAGGTCGACACGACGCCCCGCGCCGGAGCGAACCCGTTCCTCGATCTGGTTATAGACCTCCAGATGCTCGGCATAGTTGTCCCTGGCCAGTTCCACCAGCTCGCGATAGCGCCGCACATCCTGATAGGCGCGTGTGGCTTCCAATGCCACCTCTTCGCTGGCACCCAGCAGTTCGTAGTAACGCACCAGCTTGGCACGGTCGAGGCGCTCCACCTCGCTTCGCGTCGCGAAGCCATCGTAGATCATCTGGGTCAGCGAGAGCTCGGCGAAGTCGGTATCGTAACGGCCCCGGCCATCGTTCTCGCGATCTTCGATTCCCGCGCCGGCACTGACATCGATACTCGGCAGATACCCACCGCGCGCCACGTCGACCTCGTTCACCGCGGCGCGGAAACCATGCCAACTGGCCCGGACTTCGGGATTGGTGGCTACCGCTCGCTGCACGACCCGCTGCAGCTCGGTCGCGGCGGGATCCTGGGCCAGCGCCTGAGTCAGTGGGGCCAGCATCAAGCCGGAAACCAGTAATGAGGCCCCGCCGAGGCCGTTCCGCTGGCGGATGGCATAAGGCAATTGCATGATGGTCTTCTCCCTTGCGTACTTAGTAGCGCTATACCCCCGGGTAAGGGAAATATCGTGCGACTCGGTGGGCTTATCGTTATATGCAGGGTTGCCGGGTGATGATGGCCTATCAGCAAGGCTAGTGACGCCTGACAACCTTTTGTCTTATTCAGTTCCTATTTGTAACTAATAGTAACTTGGAAATCCGGTTTTTCCAATGCCGTTTTTGTCAATCAGGGCTAAGTGATTGCCGATAGATCATGTAAGCAATTTCTTACACGCTGTGCTCGATATGCCATGGGAAGCCGTCAACAGCCATCCGGCCCTCTCTCACTGGCGTGACGAGCTGTGCTATCGTCGTTTCATGTACTTGCGCCAACTGTCATAGGCGCTGAACCAGGAGCCAGCCATGTCCGCCCCCGAAATCCAGAAAACCCGTGTCATCAACGAGCTACGTGGCTTCATCAAGAAGTTGTTGCAGGATCCGAAGATCCTCGAGCAGTCCCTGGAGGTGGCCAGAAAGCACCTCGGCAGCGGTGACAAGGACGCCATGGCGAAGATCGCCAACGAAATTTCCGACACCACCAGCGTGCACATACCCGAGGACCCGGCCGAACACTCCGAGGCCGACAAGCTGTTTCTGGAACTTTTGAAGGAAGTGATCGCCGAGGAGCAGGCGCTCTACTGAGACTATTACCCGGGTGAAGGGAGACAGCCGGGTAAAGGACTGGCCAAGCCTCATGAAAATGCATGCACCAGGCACTGGCGGAGCCGCACACCCTCGGCACGCAAAGACTCCTGCCTGGCAGCGAGAACGTGGAGCCGCACTGGTCGTTTCGCTGGTGCTGCTGATCGTGACCTCACTGCTGGGCGTCAGTGGTTATCAGTCATCCTTGTCTCATGAGCGCATGGCCAGCAATTATCGTGAATCGCTGCTGGCCTTGAATGAAGCCGAAGCGGGGGTTGCCGCCTTTTATCAGGCCATCCAGCAACCTGCGGCGACCAACTTCGTCTTTGCCGACCAAGAGGCGGCTGACGCCCTGCAAGCGTTGGTCGCTACCGCATCGCTGGCCACCGAAATCATCGATGGCGCACAAGACGAGAATGAGGAAGCCGCTCTCCAGGAAGCCAACAGCCAGTTCGATGCTGCCAACGACGCCTGGTCACCCGGCGCGCTGAACGGCCCGCTAGGAAAATACACCTGGAAGCTATCCGCTTTTCACCCCGAGCAGGTCGCGATGAACGTCGATCCCGATAGCCACACCTTCTGGCTGGTCAGCGAAGGGCGTTATGGCCAAAGCGGGCGCGAGGCGGTTCGTAGCGTCAAGGTCCTGGTCAGCATCCCCGAATCCACCTCCTTTCCGTTCACGGGCATCATGACGTGCGAAGGTGTCACCCTGGCCGGTAGTGGCACCATCGATAGCTACGATTCCCAGCTGGGCTCGTATGGCATCAACGGCAACCGTCATGGCAACAAGGTCCTGGTCACCAGCCAGGTGGAAAACATGCCCGTGACGCTAAACGGCAATGCGCCGATCTTTGGCCGTGTCGAGGTTCCCGGCGATGTCATCGCAACGGGATCGTCACCGATTATCGGCGACATCAAGGCCAATGGGAATGTCGATATCCGCGGTGGAGACTGGTGGTACGAAGAACGGCAGGAAAGTGGCCGGGTATTCGGCAATATTCAAGCCGTCGGCGATGTCATCGCCAATGGCACCGCGCATGGCAATGTAGAGTCGAATGGCCGCATCGAGCTCAATCCGGGCTCGAGAATCCAGGGCAGTGCCACCGCCAGTACGATCGACTTCCCCAACAATAGCGACCCGGACGACTTTGTGACCGGTGGCTACCGGGAACTCCCCGGCGGCGCCGGCGTATCCCCGGTCTCGTCGGTACCCACGTCAGGAGGATGCAAGACGCTGCGTGTCGATGAGAGAGTCGATACCTTCGCCGATGTCGTCTCCTCAGGCTCCTTGTCGCTGAAGGGGGACGGCAGGGATATCGTGCTTTCCGACAGTGGCTTGCACGATCCCAATGGAAGTCCCGAGGTCACGGTCGAACGCATGACACTCGACGGGCAAGAGGTATCCGTGGTCAGGTTCGACAGCTTTTCTCTGGGAGGCAGTGCCCGTTTCGTCGTCGGCGAGCCCGACAATCCCGTGGATATGGTCATGGTGATCGATGGCGATACCGACATCGGTGGGGGCGGCAGCTTCACCATCAGCGAAGGCAGTACCCTGCAGATCGTGACAAGTGGCCAATTCGACCTGGGCAGCGGTATCGCGGTCGGCGACGAGAAGCCAAGCAAACAGGTCGATGGAAAGACCGTCCCCATTCTGTCGATCGTGTCCAACTACCGCGATGCCCAGAGCCAGGGCAATAGTGTCGGCGTCAGGATCCGTGGCAGCGCCGCCTTCCATGGCCAGGTGATCGCGCCCTTCTCGGTCGTGGATATCGGTGGCAGCGGTGGCATGTTCGGTGCCATCAATGCCCGCCAGGCGGAAGTCGCCGGTGCGGGGGGATTTCACTACGACGAGAACTTCAGTGACCTGCCCGGCTTCGAGGGCGATACCGTGCTGGCCGAGCCTCGGCTCAATATGATGGTGGAGCAGGTTTCGCTATGAGCGGCTGAAGAGATTAGCGGAAGGAAGAAGGAAGAAGGAAGAAAAATGGCCGGCGATTGCCGGCCATTTTAATAAACCATACCTAATGAAGATAAATGTCAATAAAATGCGCCAACTTAAAACTCGGGAAGAGAAACAGTTTGCTGATCTCCACGACTCCCTGTCCCTGTTAACTGGTTATTTTCAGCATCATAGGCAATAGCTTCTCCTGTACATGCTTCAGAAGTAATAAGGTCATCAATATCAATAGCAGCAGCAGCAGTGCCGTCGGCTACTTCAGCCACAAACAGAGTTCTTACAGAGTTCAACTCCTGCAAACAAGCTCTTGCAGCAGCTCTGTCCTGATAATTCGAATACTGCGGAATCGCAATTGCCGCGAGAATGCCGATAATCGCCACGACGATCAATAGTTCGATCAGGGTGAAACCACCCTGGCCGCTTTGTATGTTCCCCTGCCTACCCTTCATCTTCTTCATGGTTCATCCCCTTGGGTGATGCCTGTTGCTAGCTACGTGGCGTGTCTGCCGTTTTTCCTGGCCCCTGGAAGGCCGCCGCGCCTCGGATTCCCGTCCACTGGCCACTGGTGTCACTTCTCAGTCATTCCGCTTATCCCTCTGCTACCCTCAGCTGAGTGTGAGATTACCAAGCCTTTTGCTCCAAGCCTAGCCGAACCCTTCCGTTCAGTATGAGGTGTCTTCACCCCGAAGCAGTAAGCTTTCAACGCTGCCAGGTACATAGAGCAGCAATCAGTAAGAGTTTGCATCGAAACCGGCACAAAAACAGACATTGCAATGACACAAAAGAACATTATTTTACATTTATACACTAAATCGAAACCAAATGAGCGCCTTAGTGCTAGCGATACAGAGTAAAGCGAAAAAAGGCGTTGAAAACATGATGTCCATCATGTATCGACAGGCTACTTGCGGCATATCATTAGCGCTAGAATACAAATGATAAAGATGCCTGCCGCAATCCTGAACCGAAAGCCGAGCAGTGCCGATCATCAGGGACCACTCGCTTATGCATGATTCTACGCCGCCTTCAGTGGCCTCGCGCTCCTTGGATGTCGATGGCGACATCTCGGAGAGCGTATCGCCCGCCAGCGAATCCCGGCGCGACACATCCGATTCCTCGCTGGCCGCGGCCGCCAACCGTGACGGGCTGCGCGGCATGTCACGACGGCTGGTGGCCGAAGGGTTACTTTCCGAAGCGGCGGTCAAGCGTGCCGAACTCGAGGCTCGCGAGGAAGACATCTCGTTGATGCAGCATGTCATAAACAGTGGTTTGGTCACTGCCCGCCAGGCGGCGCTCACCGCCGCGTGGGAATACGGTCTGCCGCTTATCGACCTGGATGCCCTCAAGCTCGAAAACCTGCCACCGGCCAGCGATCTCCCCGAAAAAATACTACGCAAGCTCTCGGTAATGCCGCTGTACCGCGACGATCGTCAACTTACCGTGGCGGTGCCTTATCCTTCGACCCTGGCCCTGCTCGACGAGCTGCAATTTGCCACCGGCCTTTCCGTGGAAGGTGTGCTGGCACCCGTCGACCAGCTTGGTCCGGCACTGGAGAATTACCTGGCGCATGCCGACAACGCTGCCATGCTCCACGGGTTGGGGGAGCTCGACGACGCGGACAGCGACCTCGGCGACCTGGCATTCGAGGATTCCGAGTCCGACGATGACACCGCCATCACCGCCGGCAGCGACGATGCTCCGGTGGTGCGCTTCGTCAACAAGATCCTGCTGGACGCCATTCGTCGCGGCGCCTCGGACATCCATTTCGAGCCTTACGAAACCAGCTTTCGCATCCGTTTTCGCATCGACGGCATCCTGCTGGAGGCGGCAAGGCCGCCGTTCGGCATGCGTAGTCGTATTGCCGCACGCCTGAAGATCATGGCCCGTCTCGACATCTCCGAGCGCCGCTTGCCCCAGGATGGGGCCATCAAGCTGCGCCTGTCGAAGCACCGCTCCATCGACTTCCGCGTCAACTCGCTACCCACGGTCTACGGCGAAAAGATCGTACTGCGGATTCTCGACCCGGCCTCGGCCAAGTTGGGAATCGATGCCCTGGGCTTCACCCCGGAGCAACGGCGCATGTACGAGGAAGTGCTGGACCATCCGCAGGGCATGATCCTGGTAACCGGCCCCACCGGCAGCGGCAAGACGGTGACGCTATATACCGGCATCAACATCCTCAATACCGCCGAGCGTAATATCTCCACCGCCGAGGATCCGGTGGAACTCAAGGTGCCGGGCGTCAACCAGGTCAATGTACACCCCAAGATCGGCCTGGACTTCGCCAGCGCCTTGCGCGCCTTCCTGCGCCAGGATCCGGATGTGGTGATGGTCGGCGAGATCCGCGACCTGGAAACCGCCGAAATCGCCGTCAAGGCCTCACAGACCGGCCACCTGGTGCTATCCACCGTACATACCAATTCGGCGGCGGAGACGCTGACACGCCTGCAGAACATGGGCGTGGCACCGTTCAATATCGCCAGTTCCGTCTCGTTGATCATCGCCCAGCGCCTGGCGCGCAAGCTATGTCCTCATTGTCGTCAGCGCGCCGACATCCCTCGCGAGGCGCTGCTCGAGGAAGGCTTTACCGAAGAAGAAATCGGCCAGGCGACGATCTACCAGCCGGTGGGCTGTCGCCAATGCACGCTGGGCTACAAGGGCCGGCTGGGGATCTATGAGGTGGTGCCGATTTCCGATGCCATGAGCCAGTTGATCATGCGCCAGGGCAATGCTCTGGAACTGGACGCCCAGGCGCGCCAGGAAGGTCATCCCGACCTTCGCCGCAGTGGCTTGCTCAAGGTCATGCAGGGCGTCACCAGCCTCGAGGAAATCAATCGAGTCACCAAGGATTGACGTGGCTCACGGATCGAACACAGGAACAAAAAAAGAAAACAAGAGACAACCGGGCAATCCAGGTGGGGCAGAGAGTTTTCGCCGTTGGCTCACCGCACGCGGGCAGGAAAATACCATGGCGACACAGACACAACAGATGAAGGCGCCACAGCGGATCAAGCTATACCGGTGGCATTGGGCCGGCAAGGGACCCAATGGCCGCAAGGTCAGCGGCGAAGTCGTCGCTGGCCACAAGGCCGAAGTGGAACGCGAATTGTCGGGCCAGAACATCATGGTCAAGACGATTCGACGCAAGAGTGGCCTGACTGGCGGCATGGGAAGGATCAAACCCCGTGACATCATGCTGTTCGCTCGCCAGATGGCGACCATGATTCGTGCCGGGATCCCGGTACTGCAAGCCTTCTCGGTGGTAGCCGAAAGCCTCAAGAAGCCGGCCATGAGTGCGCTGGTACAGGAGCTGATGAACGAGGTGGCAGCCGGTTCGAGTTTTTCCGCTGCCCTGCGCAAACACCCGCAGCATTTCGATCGGCTGTTCGCCAACATGGTCGAGGCTGGCGAACAGTCGGGCTCGCTGGATCGCATGCTGGAACGGGTGGCGAGCTACAAGGAAAAGATCGAATCGCTCAAGAGTCGCGTCAAGAAAGCGCTGTATTACCCGGCCGCGGTGATCGCGGTAGGCGTGGGCGTCACGGCATTGCTGCTGATCAAGGTGGTACCGCAGTTCGAAAGCCTGTTCCATGGTTTTGGCGCCGAACTGCCGGCCATGACCCAGATGACCATCGCCCTGTCCGAGTTCGCTCAACAGTACTGGTCATGGGGTATCGGCCTGGCGGTGGCGATGGTGATCTTCATCAGGCAGGGCATGAAGCGCTCACCGGCCTTTGCCTATCGCATGCATGGGTTGGCATTGAAGATTCCGGTCATCGGCGACATTCTCGACAAGTCGTCGGTAGCGCGTTATTCGCGCACCCTGGCTACCACTTTCGGTGCGGGGGTGCCGCTGGTGGAATCGCTGGACACCGCGGCAGGCGCCTCCGGCAACGAGGTCTACGAGCGCGCCATTCGGCAGATCCGCGAGGATGTCGCCACCGGCCAGCAACTGCACTTCGCCATGCGCCTGACCGATCGCTTTCCGGCCCTGGCAGTGCAGATGGTCGGCATCGGCGAGGAGTCCGGCGCGCTCGACGCCATGCTCAATCGCGTGGCCGACTATTACGAAGAGGAGGTCGATAACAAGGTCGATGCCCTGACGTCGCTGCTGGAGCCCTTTATCATCGTGATATTGGGTGTCCTGGTGGGCGGTCTGGTGGTGTCGATGTATCTGCCGATCTTCGAGCTGGGCACCGCGATCTAAGGAGTTCGTTTCTTGTTTGCCGATCTTTCCCCCGCCATTCTGTGGCCGCTGGCCACCGTGCTGGGGCTATGCCTGGGCAGTTTCCTGAATGTGGTGATCACGCGCTTGCCGGTGATATTGATGCTGGGCTGGCGGGCCGAGGCTCGCGAGTCGCTGGAGCTGGACGTCGAGGAGCAGCCTCGCTTCAACCTGATGAGCCCACCGTCACAATGCCCGAGGTGCGAATCGCCGATCGCCTGGCACGACAATATCCCGCTGCTGGGATATGCGAAGCGACGCGGCAAATGCGCCCATTGCGGCAAGCGCATCAGCCCGCAATACCCGCTGATCGAACTGGCTGGCGCCGCGCTTACGTTAGCCGTGTTGGCGATCCATGGACCGAGCCTGGCCACGTTGTTCGTGCTCGGTGCCTGTCTGGCCTTATTGGCCCTGGCCGCCATCGACTTCCGGACCCAGTTGCTGCCCGATGCGATCACGCTGCCACTGCTGTGGGCGGGACTCACCTACCACCTGCTGTTCCAACCGCTGATGCTGCAAAGCGCGGTGATCGGTGCCATGGCCGGCTACCTGGCATTGTGGGGCTTCTATTGGTTGTTCAAGTTGGTCACCGGCAAGGAAGGCATGGGCTATGGCGATTTCAAGCTGCTGGCGGCATTGGGCGCCTGGCTGGGCTGGCAGTACCTGCCGTTATTGTTGATCCTGTCCGCTGGCGTCGGCGCCCTAGTCGGCATCGCCGTGCAGCTTGCCATGCCGCGCCTGCGCGGCGCGCCCATGCCCTTCGGCCCCTTCCTGGCCATGGCCGGCTGGATCGCTCTGCTTGCCGGTACGCCACTGATGGCCTGGTATCAGGGGGTGCTATTGTGAAATCGCTGACCATCGGTGTGACAGGAGGCATTGCCTCGGGAAAGTCGACCGTGGCCCGCACCTTCGCCGCACACGGCATCTCCTGGGTAGACGCCGACGAGGTGGCACGCGAAGTGGTCGAGCCGGGAGAACCGGCACTGGCCGAGATCGCAGCACGCTATGGCGAAACGGTGCTCACCGCGGAGGGACGCCTCGACCGCCGCGCGCTGCGCGATATCGTCTTCCGTGAGCCCGCCGAGCGGCGTTGGCTGGAGTCGGTGACCCATCCACGGATTCGCCAGCGCCTGCTGGAATACCTGCGGACGATGCGGGAAGGCGCATCCCCCTACCACTTGCTGGTCTCGCCGCTGTTGTTCGAATCCGGCCAACATGAATTGGTAGACCGGACGCTGGTGATCGATGTACCGGAAACCTTGCAGATCGCCCGGACCGCCAGCCGCGACGATGTCGACGAAGCCCAGGCACGCGCCATCGTTGCCGCCCAGATGCCGCGCGACGAGCGCTTGTCCCGTGCCGATGACGTGATCGACAACAGCGGCGATACTCAAGCACTGGAGTACCGGGTCGCCGAACTGGATCGCAAGTATCGGGAGCTTAGCCGGAAGCTAGCTATAAGCCGTAAGCTGTAAGCCGTAAGCTATAAGCTGTAAGCTGTAAGCTGTAAGAGAAACCCAATAGCTTTCAACTGGATGCAGGATATTTTGGCTTCGGGCTTCGGGCTTCGGGCTTCGGGCTTCGGGCTTCGGGCTTCGGGCTTCGGGCTTCGGGCTTCGGGCTTCGGGCTTCGGGCTTCGGGTTTATAGCTTACAGCTCGCAGCTCATAGCCCGTAGCTCCCCGAAGGGGCTTCCCTCTTCCCTCTCGATTCGGCATCCTTGGCGACAATCCCTTCAACCCGTTGGATACCCATGAGTCACGAACAACCGTCCCGTCCACTGGAAGTCTCCTGCCCACAATGCCACGCCAAGGTACTGTGGGTGGAAGATAACCTCTATCGCCCCTTCTGCTCCAAGCGCTGCAAGCTGCTGGATCTGGGGGCGTGGGCCGATGAGTCGCATCGCATCGCCGGAGAGTCGGCCATGGACGAAACCGAAATCGACGAGATGATCCTGCGTGCCGAACGTGGACAACAAGAATGACCCCCATAGCCCCATGAAGCCCGCCTATCGGCTGCTGGCAGAACTGGAGGCGGCCTTCGACGAGGTCATCGAGCGCATCGAGGCACTGGCGGCTCATTACCGCGAGCATTGCGGAGCCGCCTGGGCTCTGCACAACGCAACCCCCAGCGCCGATTGGTTGCGCGCGGCACTCCTGGATTTCTGGTATCAGGATGGGCAAGACGGCCGCGCCACGCGCACTTATGTGGGACTCGTCGCCGCCGATGAGCACCTGCTCGACCATGTCGCCTCGGTGAATGCCGCCAAGGCCGACTTCGCGGCCATCCTGGCACGCATACGCCACGAGGCTGCCGCGTTGATTCCCGAGCTCAAGGCGGTGCTGCCCTTCCGCCATCCAGCGCTGCACACTCATCTGCGTGGCCAAGGGCTGGCCCGGTTACACCTCAAGCAATGCTGGCGCGCGCTGCCGCTGGCCGATGCTCCGCTCTCTCGTGTACGCCTGGCATGGTACTCCAGCGGCCGCTCGATCAAGAAACTGTCGGTGCGCGACGCCGAGAAGAAGCTGCTCGCCCTCGACCATGAAGCCCCGCATGTCCGCATCCAGCTCCGGCGTCTGGCCGGTATCCCCGACAGCGAGCCTCTGGCCCAGGTGCAGAAGCAGGCACCGCTGATGCGCGCCAATCTGTTCTTTCGCGAACCGCTAGTCGACGGCCGTTTGCGCCGCGCGATGAACGTGGCGCTACCGCTGTTCATCCCCAGTCCGGACGGCCGCCTGCCCGATCACAATACCCCGCCTCCCTTTCCCAACGACAAACGCACCCGTGCCAAGCGCAGCGACGAGCGCCTGGAGGACGAGGTGTTTCTGCCGAGTCTCAGGGTGTATCGGTACAAGCGGCCGTAAGCCGTAAGCCGTAAGCCGTAAGCCGTAAGCCGTAAGCCGTAAGCCAGAGGCTCCACCAACACTCTGATAAGGTAGGGTTTTCTTAAAGCTTACAGCTCATAGCTATCCGTTCAGAACAACCGATTCAACCCATTCTGTGCCGCGACGCGGTAGGCTTCGGCCATGGTCGGGTAGTTGAAGGTGGTGTGAATGAAGTACTTGAGACTGTTGGCCTCACCCTTCTGCTGCATGATCGCCTGACCGATGTGGACGATTTCCGAGGCCTGGTCGCCGAAGCAATGGATGCCGAGGATTTCCAGGGTATCGCGGTGAAAGAGGATCTTCAGCATGCCCACGGTATCGCCGGTGATCTGGGCGCGGGCGGTGTCCTTGAAAAACGCCTGGGCGACTTCGTAGGGCACCTTGGCATCGGTGAGGTCGCGTTCGTTCTTGCCCACCGAGCTGATCTCGGGAATGGTGTAGATACCGGTCGGCACGTCCTCGACGAAACGGAACTCTTCATCGAGCAGGTCGTCGCTGGCGTTCTTGCCCTGATCGTAGGCGGCACTGGCCAGGCTTGGCCAGCCGATCACGTCACCCACGGCATAAATATGCGGGATCCCAGTACGGTAATGCTCGTCGATCTGCAACTGCCCACGACCATTGGCTTCCAGCCCGACATTCTCCAAGCCCAGGCTGTCGGTGTTGCCGGTGCGGCCATTGGCCCACAGGAAGGCATCGGCGCGCAGGCGTTTGCCTGACTTGAGATGCACCACCACGCCGGATTCATCACCCTCGATGCGCTCGTAGTCCTCGTTGTGGCGGATCAGCACACCGTTCTGGCGCAGATGATAGGACAGTGCGTCGCTGATCTCGTCATCGAGAAACGACAACAGGCGGTCACGCGAGTTGATCAGGTCGACCTTGACCCCCAGGCCGGAGAAGATCGAGGCATATTCGCAACCGATTACACCGGCACCGAAGATGATCAGGCTGCGCGGCGTATGCGACAGGCCGAGTAGGGTATCCGAGCAGTAGATTCGCGGATGGCGAAAGTTGACGTCGGCCGGGCGGTAAGGGCGTGAGCCGGTGGCGATGACGATCTTCTGGGCGGTAAGTTCCTCGACACCCTCATGATTGTCGCGCACCACCAGACTATGTTCGTCCTTGAAGCGAGCCACACCGAAGAACAGGTCGATGCGGTTACGAGCGTAGAACCGGGTGCGCATCTCGACCTGCTGGTCGATGGTCACTCGTGAACGCTCGAGCACCTTGGGGAAGGAGAACCAGCGTGGCTCGCCGATATCGCGGAACATGCGGTTGGTATTGAACTGCATGATCTGCTTGACCTGGTGGCGCAGCGCCTTGGAAGGGATGGTGCCCCAGTGGGTACAGTTGCCACCCACGGCCTGCTGCTTTTCGATCACGGCCACGCGCCTGCCGTGTTTGGCGGCATTGATGGCAGCGCTCTCCCCCGCCGGGCCGGTCCCGATCACCACCACATCGTAATTGTGGACTGCCATTCGCTGTCGATTCTCCCTTCCTGATCCCTTGGTATCCTGACTCGCTCCCCTCGAACACGAGTGCCTTCGATCTCATCGTCAGAACGCCGCCCGGGCTGAAGCCGCTCTTACCTTGGCGGTTGCATAACAGGTCGCGATATCGGTGGCCGTCGTTATCTTCGCGTGGCGTCATAACCCAGGTCGGCGCCACGACTTTCGTCGCTGCGGCGGCGCGCGCTGCCGCCTCGTTTGCGATTCTCCTCTTCGCAGATTTCGTCCTTGCCACCGCAGATCTCACAGCCTTCCTTCAGACCCAGATTGTTGAGACCGCCACAGGAACCGGCGATGGGCTTGCGCCCCAGGATGACACCCACGGCCATCGCCGCCACGATCAGCAGCATGAAACCCAGCACCAGCAGCCAGATCGTCATATCGTTCTCCTCCATTCCCCTTCCTCCCTATGACAGGGAGAAAGCAGCAATGCTTCGATTCTCATGAGCTTTCGTCCACCTTGAATAACGGCTAGGCAATGTAGCCATCATGCAGGGGGAACCGAGCCGCTGAAGCGATCAGGGCCGACCCTGGTGGGCCGGCCCTGATCACCGCCTGACGGCGGTATCGGCATCAACCGCCGAAATCGTCGAGCGCGATGTTTTCGGGTTCTACCCCCATGTCGATCAACATCTTGATGACCGAAGCGTTCATCATGGGCGGCCCGCACATGTAGTACTCGCAATCCTCGGGCGCCGGATGGTCCTTGAGGTAGTTCTCGTAGAGGACATTATGGATAAAGCCGGTGGGGCCTTCCCAATTGTCTTCCGGCAGCGGATCGGACAGGGCCAGGTGCCACTCGAAGTTGTCGTTCTCCTCGGCGAGCTTGTCGAACTCTTCGTTGTAGAAGGTTTCGCGCCAGCTACGCGCCCCATACCAGAACGAGATCTTGCGCTTGGAGTTAAGACGCTTGAGCTGATCGAAGATGTGACTGCGCATCGGCGCCATGCCGGCACCCCCGCCGATGAAGACCATCTCGGCATCGGTGTCCTTGGCGAAGAACTCGCCGAAGGGCCCCATCACCTGGACCTTGTCGCCCGGCTTCAGGTTGAAGACATAGGTCGACATCAAGCCGGGAGGATGGTTGGTGCCGGGAGGCGGTGTGGCGATGCGGATGTTGAACTTGAGGATGCCGTACTCTTCCGGATAGTTGGCCATCGAGTAGGCGCGAATGACTTCCTCGTCGTTCTTGTGATGGACCTTGAACAGATCGAACTTCTCCCAGTCGCCCCGATACTCTTCTTCGATATCGAAGTCGGAGAACGAGATATCGTAGGGCGGGGCGACGAGCTGCACATAACCACCGGCACGGAAATCGACTTCCTCGCCTTCGGGCAGCTTGAGATTGAGTTCCTTGATGAAGGTGGCGACATTGGGATTGGAGATGACCTCGCATTCCCACTGCTTGACGCCGAAGACCTCCTCGGGGACCTCGATCTTCATGTTCTGCTTGACCGGCACCTGACACGACAGGCGCCAGCCTTCCTTCTTCTCGCGCAGCGTGAAGGCCGACTCTTCGGTGGGCAGGATGGCACCGCCACCCTCTTCCACGCGGCACTTGCACTGGGCGCAGGAGCCGCCGCCGCCACAGGCAGAGGACAGAAAGATGCCATTGGCGGCCAGGGTCTGCAGCAGCTTGCCGCCGGCCTGAGTGGTCAGGGTGTTCTCGGGGTCGCCGTTGATCTCGATGGTGACGTCGCCACTGCTGACGAGCCTGCTGCGTGCGGCGAGGATGATCGCCACGAGGCCGATGACGACCACGGTGAACATCACCACACCGAGCAAGATGACAGATGTATCAACCATGTCGGGTTCCTATTGTTGCGTTCCTAGAGCTGGATACCGGAAAAGGACATGAAGCCCAACGACATCAGACCCACGGTGATGAAGGTGATCCCCAGGCCCTGGAGACCGGCCGGTACGTCGCTGTACTTGAGCCTCTCGCGAATCCCGGCCAGGGCGGCAATGGCCAGGGCCCAGCCCACGCCGGCACCGGCGCCATAGACCACGGACTCGCCCAGGTTGTAGTTACGCTCGACCATGAACAGGCTGCCACCGAGGATGGCGCAATTCACGGTGATCAGCGGCAGGAACACGCCCAGGGCGTTGTAGAGCGCCGGTACGTACTTGTCGAGGAACATCTCGAGGATCTGCACCAGCGCAGCGATCACGCCGATATAGCTCAGCAGGCCCAGGAATGACAAGTCGATGTTTTCTGCCCCCTCAATGCCGGTCCAGCTCAGAGCCCCTTCCGCCAACAAGTGGTGGAGGATCAGATTATTGACCGGCACGGTGATGGTCAGCACCACGATCACCGCGATGCCGAGACCGAAGGCCGCGGAGACCTTCTTGGACACCGCGATGAAGGTACACATGCCCAGGAAGAACGCCAGGGCCATGTTCTCGACGAACACCGAGGCGATGAACAGGCTCAGATAATGTTCCATGGCTTACACGGCCTCCTTCGGCTTGGTGTTCTCGGTCATGGGGTATTCGTTCTCTTCGACCTGTTCAGGGTTGACGCTGCGCAGCACCCAGATGAGCAGGCCGATGATGAAAAACGCCGACGGCGGCAGCAACAGCAGGCCGTTGGGTACATACCAGCCACCATCCTGGACCGGAGCGAGCACGCTGAAACCAAACACGCTGCCGGCACCGAACAGTTCGCGGAAGAAGCCCACCACCATCAGGATCAGGCCATAGCCCAAGCCGTTGCCGATGCCATCGAGGAATGACAATACCGGGCCATTCTGCATGGCAAAGCCTTCGGCTCGCCCCATGACGATGCAGTTGGTGATGATCAGGCCAACGAACACCGAGAGCTGCTTGGACATCTCATAGGCATAGGCCTTGAGGACCTGATCGACCACGATCACCAGTGAAGCGATGATGGTCATCTGCACGATGATGCGGATCGCCGACGGGATGTGGTTGCGGAGCAGCGAGACGAACAGGCTGGAGAAAGCGGTGACCGCAATCACGGCGAGCGCCATGACCAACGATACGCTCATGCTGGTGGTTACGGCCAGGGCCGAACAGATGCCAAGGATCTGCAAGGCAATCGGGTTGTTCTTGAAGATCGGCGTGACCAGGACGCCTTTGGGAGTAGCGGCAGACATGCTCAGGCTCCTTTTCTGTCGTCGACGTCAGGATTTTCTGCGCTGGCGCTTTCGGGTGACACCTGGTCACGGAAGCGGGCCAGATATTTACCGAAGCCTTCGGTACTCAGCCAGAACTGCAACATGTTGGTGACCCCGTTGCTGGTCAGGGTCGCCCCGGACAAGGCATCGACCTCGGTTTCACCACTGGCACCCCCCTTCACCAGACGAATGTCCGGATCGAGGCTACCTTCCTCGGCGAAGATCTGCTTGCCTTCCCACTGGGCCTGCCAGCGCGGATTCTCGACTTCACCACCCAACCCTGGGGTTTCGGCATGCTCGTAGTAGGTAATGCCGGCGATGGTGTTACCGTCGCCTTTCACTGCCAGGAAACCGCGCATCAGTCCCCACAGGCCCTGCCCGCGGATCGGCAGGATGATCTGCTCGGGGTTGTCGGGATCTCCCACCAGATACACCGTGCTGTAGTTTTCCTGACGGCTGAGCCCGGCGATATCGCGCGCGCCGGACAGGGTCCGCGACGCCGCCGGGTCACGGCGAGCCTGGAAACCGTCGTAGGTTTCGGGGTCGAACTGATCGGTGTACTCCCCGGTGCGCAGATCCACGACGCGCGGCGTCACCGACTCGAACTGTTCGTCGACCGGCACCCCCGGCTGGTAGAGATCGGCGACACGCAGGATATTGGTCTTGCGGTCGGCCTCCTGATTGGCCTGCTGCAACGGACGCAGGGCTACCGCGGCGGTAGACACGATCACCGAGCACACAATGCATAGCGCGAAGGCCACGATCAGGATCTTCTTGATGGTGTTGTTGCTGCTAGCTGCCATCAGGCATTCTCCTCGGCCATTTCACCGGTCCGCCGCTGGCGGCGTTTGATATTGGCCTGGACAAAGAAGTGATCGATCAACGGCGCGAACAGGTTGGCGAACAGGATCGCCAGCATGATGCCCTCGGGGAAAGCCGGGTTGACGACACGGATCAGTACCGTCATCACACCGATCAGGGCACCGAAGATCAAGCGGCCTTGATTGGTCATCGACGCCGACACCGGATCGGTCGCCATGAATACCATGCCAAAGGCGAAACCACCGACCACCAGGTGCCAGTACCAGGGCATGGCGAACATCGGGTTGGTCTCGGAGCCGATCAGGTTGAACAGGGCGCTGGTCGCCGCCATGCCCAGGAACACGCCGAGCATGATTCGCCATGAGGCAATCTTGGTCCACAGCAGCACCGCGGCACCGATCAGGATCGCCAGTGTCGACGTCTCGCCGACCGAGCCGGGCATGAAGCCGAGGAAAGCATCCCACCAGCTCAGGTCCGTCGTCAGGGCCGCCATGCCGTCCTGGAAGGCGACCGACAGTGCGGTGGCACCGGTATAGCCGTCGGCGGCGACCCATACCGCATCCCCGGAGATCTGCGCCGGGTAGGCGAAATACAGGAAGGCGCGACCGGTCAGGGCCGGGTTGAGGAAATTCTTGCCGGTACCTCCGAAGATCTCCTTACCGATCACCACACCGAAGGTGATGCCAAGCGCCACCTGCCACATTGGAATGGTTGCCGGCAGGATCAGGGCGTAGAGCACCGAGGTGACGAAGAACCCCTCGTTGACCTCATGGCCACGCTTGACGGCGAATACGACCTCCCAGAACCCGCCGACCACGAAGGTCACCAGGTAGATGGGCAGGAAATAGGTCGCCCCGAGCACGAAGTTGGCCCAGATGCTGTTCGGATCATGGCCACCGGAAAGGATAAGCATGATCGCCTCACGCCAGCCGTCCATGGAGCCGTAGCCATCGGCAATGGCCATGTTGGCCTGCCAACCGGCATTCCACATGCCGAAGAACATCGCCGGGAAGGTGCACAGCCAGACGGTGATCATGATGCGCTTCAGGTCGATGCCATCGCGCACGTGCGCCGTGGTCTTGGTCACATTGGGCGGCGCATAGAAGATGGTGTCGACCGCTTCGTAGAGCGGATAGAACTTCTCGTACTTCCCGCCCTTGTGGAAGTGCGGTTCGAGATTATCGAGTGTCTGTCGGATACCCATCATCAGGCCTCTTTCTCGATCATGGTCAGGTTGTCGCGCAGGATGGGACCGTACTCATACTTCCCGGGGCACACGTAGGTGCACAGCGCCAGATCCTCTTCATCCAATTCGAGACAACCAAGCTGCATGGCGGCTTCGATATCGCCGACGATCAGCGAGCGCAGCAACTGAGTGGGCAGGATATCCAGCGGCATCACCTCTTCGTAGGTGCCCACCGGCACCATGGCGCGCTCCGACCCGTTGGTCGAGGTATTCGGCGCATAACTCTTGAGACCGAAGATCTTGGACAAGTAGATGCCCATCACCGAATGCCGATCGGTTCCCAGCGACAACCAGCCCAGGAAAGCACGCTTGTTGCCTTCTTCGAGCAGGCTGAACTGGTTGTGGAAGCGTCCCAGGAACTTCAGGCTGCCTTCGGCGGCATAGCCGGCGAATACCGAGCCGGAGATCACCCGGGTATCCTCAGGCTGAACCACCTCTCCGTCGAGCAGTTCGTCGGTACTGGCGCCGATCCGGGTACGCAGCAGACGTGGCTTCTCGGCACGCGGACCGCCCACCGCGACCACGCGGCTGACATCGAGCTGGCCCTGCGCGAACAGCTTGCCGAAGGCGATCACGTCCTGGTAGCCGATGTGCCAGACACGCTTGTGCAGGGCCACTGGCGACAGGAAATGGATATGGGTACCGACCAGGCCCGCCGGGTGCGGACCGGCGAATGTCTCGACCTGGACACCGTCGACGTCGCCACCCGGCACCTTGGCGTCGGGGGCGGTGCACAGGAATACCTTGCCTTCGGTCAGGCGGGTCAACACCTTGAGGCCGTCTTCGAAGGCTTCGGGCTGCTCGTTGATGATCCCCACCGGATCGGCACACAGCGGGTGGGTATCGATGGCAGTGACGAAGATGTTTTCCGGGATGCCGTCAAGTGCCGGAGTCCGCGAATAGGGCCGGGTACGCAGCGCAGTCCACAGGCCCGACTCGACGAGCTGGTCGACCACGACCTGGCGTTCCAGCTTGTCCAGCTTGTCACGGCCGTGAGCAGTGAACTCGAGCGTTTCCTCGCGCTCCGCAACCTTGATCACCACCGACAGCAGCTTGCGCTTTTCTCCCCGATTGATGGCTACGACTTCACCGCCGGCCGGTGCGGTGAAGCGCACGCCAGCGATTTTCTTGTCGGTGAACAACAGCTGGCCCAGCTTGACGCTATCCCCCTCCCGGACCTCCATGGTCGGCTTCATGCCGACATAGTCGGTACCCAGGACAGCCACGTGGCGTACCGGCCGCGCATCTTCGATACGCTGCTCGGGCGCCCCCGCGATGGGGAGATCCAGGCCTCGTTTGACTTCGATCATAGTCTCGCCCAGTTTTCGGATCTGATGTGCTAGGAAAGGAGTTCGAAGGACGTGCAGGCGCGTCAGCCGATTGCCAGTGACAAGAAGCCTGCCGTCACGGTATTCGAATGCTTTTCTTATCAGAAGGTTGCAGTACAGTCCGGCATGGGCCGAACCTTCCCAAAAATCCCGAGCATTATAAAGACATGCGCGACGAAAGACCACATGGGCTTAGGTCGCAAATGGGCCTGCCGAGGACGCAGGCAGGCCAGAGGGAGGGGGGGATAAGCCGTAAGCCGTAAGCCGTAAGCCGTAAGCCGTAAGCCGTAAGCCAGGGTACCGGCAGTCACTGGCCAAGCCCTTGGGTTTTCTTACAGCTTACAGCTTACAGCTTACAGCTCGTAGCTCGTAGCTCGTAGCTCGTAGCTCGTAGCTCGTAGCTCGTAGCTCAGCGTCAGTCGCGATCCTTGGGGAAAACCAGGAAGCTGACGTTGGACATGTGCTGAAGGATACGCACTACCTGGCAACTGTAACCGAATTCGTTGTCATACCAGACGTAGAGCACGGCATTCCTGCCCTCGGCGATAGTGGCCTTGGCATCGACGATGCCGGCATGGCGGTTGCCGACGAAGTCCGACGACACCACTTCCGCCGAGTCGACGTAGTCGATCTGCTTCTGCATCGGCGAATGGATCGCCATACGACGCAGATAGTCGTTGACCCCCTCGACATCGACTTCCTTGTGCAGTTGCAGGTTGAGAATGGCCATCGAGACGTTGGGGATCGGCACACGAATGGCATTGCCGGTGAGCTTGCCGCTGAGCTCGGGCAGCGCCTTGGCCACGGCCTTGGCGGCGCCGGTTTCGGTGAGTACCATGTTCAGTGGTGCGCTGCGACCCCGACGGTCGCCCTTGTGGTAGTTGTCGATCAGGTTCTGGTCGTTGGTGTAGGCATGCACCGTCTCGACGTGGCCATGCTCGATGCCATAGTGGTCGTTGATGACCTTGAGCACCGGCACGATGGCATTGGTGGTACACGACGCCGCGGAAACGATCCGGTCGTCGCTGGTGATGTCGTCGTGGTTGATGCCATAGACGATATTCTTGACATCCCCCTTGCCCGGCGCAGTCAACAATGCCTTGGACACCCCCTTGCAGGCCAAGTGCTGCTCGAGACCTTCCTCGTCGCGCCACAGGCCGGTGTTGTCGACGACGAGGGCGTTGTGGATATCGTGAGCGGTATAGTCGACCTCACTGGGCGAATTGGCGTAGATGACCTTGATATAATTGCCGTTGGCGATCAGCGCGCTGTTTTCTTCGTCGACCGCGATCGAACCCGCGAAGGGCCCGTGCACGGAGTCGCGACGCAGCAGGCTGGCGCGCTTTTCCAGATCCTTGCTCAAGTCGCCACGCCCACGGACGACGATTGCGCGCAGGCGCAGCAGGTTGCCGCCTCCTGCCTTCTCGATCAGGATGCGAGCCAGGATACGTCCGATACGTCCGAAGCCGTAAAGCACGACATCCTTGGGTTCGCCGTTGCCATTCTTGGCATCGTGACCACCGACGATTTCTGCCAGTTCGCGCTTGAGGAAGGCGGTGACATCCTTTTCGTCGCTGTTCTTGAAGGCGACCGCCAGCTTGCCGACATCGATATGTGCCGGCCCCAGCTTGAGATCGACCATGGCCTTGACCAAGGGGAAGGTATCGCAAACCGACAGCTCGGTTCCCTCGACCTTCTTGACGAAGCGATGATCCTTGAGAATACGAATTACCGACTGATTGATCAGTGAACGACCGAATAGCGAGGTAACGATATTGTACTGGCGATACAGAGTCCCAAGCAGCGGAATCATTTCCTCGGCGAGGGCTTCATTGCCTTGCCATTCCTCAAAGACGGTCTCGAGCGTTTGCTGAGTCACGGGGGGCCTCTTTCGTCAGTTGGGGTCACGGAAATGCAGGGGGGCGCGCTCCATGCATAATGTACTGTTATTATCAGAGCATCGCTGCGCCGCCGCAATTGCTGGATAGTCGCACTCGCTGTAGGTCAATTACAGAATCTCGGGGTTGACTACAAGATGTAAATAGGGCTGCTATTATCGCCGCTCGTTGTTAAATGTCCTCCACACGACTCGACATCATGCCGCACTTCTCACCGCTTGATCCTCCGCCCCCCTCGGGAACGCGTGAAACCCTATACTGGCGCGCCCCTGACGGCAGTGCCACGGCACTGGCGCTGTCACGCCTGGCCGATGACGCCCCCTTGCTGGTGATTACCGCCGACACCGCCAGCGCCCAGCGCCTGGAAAATGAACTGCGCTTCTTCGCCAGGGTACCGGTCATGCCCTTCCCGGACTGGGAAACCCTGCCCTACGACAGCTTCTCGCCACACCAGGACATCGTATCGGCCAGGCTGCGCACGCTTCGCGAGCTGCAGCAGGCCGACAACGGTATCGTGCTGGTGCCAATCAACACCCTGATGCAGCGTCTGGCGCCGGTGGACTACATCGCCGGGCGGGTACTGACATTGGAAGTGGGCATGACCATCGATCGCGAAGGTTTTCGCGAAACGCTTTCGCGAGCCGGTTACCGTGCCGTGGAGACGGTCTACGAGCCGGGTGAATATGCCTTGCGCGGCGCCTTGATCGACCTGTTCCCCATGGGCAGTGAGGCACCTCTGCGTCTCGATCTGTTCGATGAGGAACTCGACAGCCTGCGCTACTTCGACCCCGATACCCAACGCAGTCGCGATAAAGTCGACGCCGTTGAGCTGTTGCCGGCCCATGAATATTCGCTATCGCGTTCCGCCATCGCCCGCTTCCGCGAAGGCTTCGAGACACTGTTCGACGTCGACCCACGCCAGTGCCCGCTCTACAACGACGCCTTGAAGGCCATCCCCTCTCCCGGCCTGGAACAGTACTTGCCACTGTTCTTCGAAGAAACCGCAACGTTGTTCGAGCATTTGGCACCGGCGAGTCGCATTGCCTTGATGCCAAAGGTCCACGAAGCGGCCGAGCATCACTGGGAATCGATCGAAAGTCGCTACCAGAATCTCGGCGTCGATCCGACACGGCCGCTGCTGCCGCCAGCCAAGGCCTTCGTCCCGGTCGCCGAGGTATTTGCCGCCATCAAGCGCCACCCGCGGGTCGAGCTGGTCGACGATGACGATCATCCCCATGCCTGGATGCCCGCCACTCACCCGCCGGCCCGGGTGGCCATCAATGCCCGCGCCCAACAACCGTTGGCGACGCTGAAAGCCTTTCTCGACGAACGGCAAGACACACGCGTCCTGTTCGTTGCCGAATCCCGGGGGCGCCGTGAGGCCCTGGAAGAAACGCTGGCACCGCTGCATCTCGATCTGCCGCATTGCGAAGGCTGGCACGCGTTTCTCGACGACGGCACGAGGCTTGCCATCACCGAAGGTGAGCTGGATGCCGGCCTATGGCTGAGCGTCGACGATTCGCCACCAGGCCTCGCCATCATCACCGAAACCGAGTTGTTCGGTGAGATCGTGCGCCAGAGCCGACGCCGGGAGAAGGCAACCGACGACAACGAACTGGCCATTCGCCATCTGTCCGAACTGCGCCCCGGCTCACCAGTGGTGCACCATGCACATGGCGTAGGACGCTACCTGGGGCTCGAGACACTGGAGGCCGGTGGCCAGGCTGCCGAATTCGTGGCCCTGGAATATGCCGATGGCGCCAAGCTCTATGTGCCGGTGGACAGCCTGCACCTGATTTCACGCTATGCCGGCGCTTCCGACGAACTCGCTCCGCTGCACAAGCTGGGATCGGATCAATGGGACAAGGCCAAGAAGAGGGCCGCCGAGAAGATTCGCGATACCGCCGCCGAACTACTCGATATCTATGCGCGGCGTGAAGCCCGCGAAGGCTTCGCCTGCGACGCTCCGGGGGACGAGTACGCACGTTTCTCCGGCAGCTTCCCTTTTGAGGAGACGCCCGACCAGCGCGAGGCGATTCACGCAGTGCTGCGGGACATGACCGCGCCACGCCCCATGGACCGTGTGGTCTGTGGCGATGTCGGCTTCGGCAAGACCGAGGTCGCCATGCGCGCTGCCTTTCTGGCGGTGCATTCCGGACGCCAAGTGGTGGTGCTGGTACCCACCACCCTGCTCGCCCAGCAGCATTATGACAATTTCCGTGACCGCTTCGCCGACACCGCCGTTCAGATCGAGCTGATTTCGCGTTTTACCGGCGGCAAGGGCCAGGCGGACACGCTCAAGCGCATCGAGGAAGGTCGCGCCGATATCGTGATCGGTACCCACAAGCTGCTGTCGAAGTCCATGAAATTTCCCAACATGGGGTTGCTGGTCATCGACGAAGAGCACCGTTTCGGCGTGGCGCAGAAGGAGAAGCTCAAGAACCTGCGTGCCGAGGTGGATATCCTGACACTGACCGCCACACCGATTCCGCGCACCTTGAACATGGCCATGAGCGGTATCCGCGACCTGTCGATCATTGCCACTCCACCGGCACGTCGCCTATCGGTGAAGACCTTCGTACAGCAGCGCAACGAACCGGTGATCAAGGAGGCGATCCTGCGCGAGATCCTGCGCGGCGGTCAGGTCTACATGCTGCATAACGAGGTCAAGACCATCGAAGCCGCCGCAGCCAAGCTACGCGAGTTGGTGCCGGAGGCACGGGTCGGCGTCGCCCACGGCCAGTTACCCGAGCGCGCCCTGGAGCGGGTGATGTCGGACTTCTATCACAAACGCTTCAATGTGCTGGTGTGCTCGACCATCATCGAGACCGGGATCGACGTGCCCAGCGCCAATACCATCGTCATCGAGCGAGCCGACAAGTTCGGCCTGGCCCAGTTGCACCAGTTGCGTGGTCGTGTCGGTCGGAGCCACCACCAGGCCTATGCCTATCTGTTGACGCCGCATCCCAAGGCGATGACCTCCGATGCGGTCAAGCGCCTCGAGGCTATCGGTCAGGCCGAGGACCTTGGCGCCGGCTTCACGCTGGCCAGCCACGACATGGAGATCCGCGGTGCCGGAGAATTGCTCGGTGACGAGCAGAGCGGGCAGATGGAAACCATCGGCTATAGTCTATATATGCAGATGCTCGATCGCGCGGTGAAGGCGATCAAGGCCGGCAAGACGCCCAACATCGAGGCACCGCTGGATGAAGGCGTGGAAGTCAGCCTCAACCTCCCGGCGCTGATTCCCGACGATTACATGCATGATGTACAGCAGCGGCTGATCATGTATAAACGCATTGCCAGCGCCAGCGATGAAGCCGAGCTCAAGGAACTGCAGGTAGAAATGGTCGATCGTTTTGGCCTGCTGCCGGCACCGGTCAAGACGCTGATGCGCCAGACACGCCTGCGCCAACGCGCCGAGCGGCTGGGCATCACCCGTCTGGAAGCCGGTCCCGAGCGTGGCCGGGTGATCTTCGGTGCCGAGACGGCCGTGGACCCCATGACATTGGTCACCCTGATCCAGAAAGACCCGGTACACTACCGACTGGAAGGCGCCAATACCTTGCGCTTCGAGGCCGGGATGGACAGCGCGGAAGTTCGCTTTCAGGCGGTCGAGGGACTGCTCGAAAGGCTCAACAGGAAGACGGAGGCCGCTTAGGCCCCAGTAGAGATTACCCGATGACAAAGGTTCAGTTGATGGCAACACGTTCGAAACTCGCCCTCCGCGCGAAAGCCGCGTCGAGGGCAATGACCATGACGATGGCAGCGATGCTGCTGTCACTGTCGCCGGCGCTTCACGCCGACGACTCCAAGTTGCCTACCGGGCACTACTACCTGCCCGAGAACGGCGAGGTGATCGGAGAAGTGAAGACGGTCATCGCCGAGAAGGACGATACCTTGATCGATATCGGCCGGCGCCACGGTCTCGGCTTCGAGGAAATGCAACGTGCCAACCCAGAGCTGGGCATGTGGTATCCCGGCGAGGGTGCCGAGGTGGTGGTGCCTGCGCGTTTCATTCTGCCCCCAGGGCCACGCGAAGGCCTGGTGGTCAATCTCTCGGAGTTGCGCCTGTATTACTATCCGCCGACCCCCGAGGGTGAACGCCCCATCGTCGAGACCTATCCGATCAGCGTCGGACGCGAAGGATTCGCTACACCGCAAGGGACATTCAAGACCACCATGAAGGTCAAGGATCCGGCCTGGTCTCCGCCGCAATCGATGCGCGAAGAAGCCGCCGCCCGTGGGGAGCCGGCCCCCACAGTGGTTCCTCCAGGCCCCGACAATCCGCTGGGTCGACACGCCATCCTGCTCAACATTCCCAGCTATCTCATCCATGGCACCAATCGACCGGATGGCGTGGGCATGCGGGTCAGCCGGGGCTGTATACGCATGCTCCCCGAGGATATCGAGTCGTTGTACGAGCGCGTGCCCAACGGCACTCAGGTCACCCTGATCAATGAGCCCTTCAAGGCAGGCTGGGATGAGGATGACCTTTACGTGCAATCCTATCCGCTACTGGGAGAGAAAGAAGGTAGTGTCGAACCGCTCATCGATGCGCTACAAGTCCTGGCCGATGTACTCGGGGACCGTAACCCGCCGGTGGATTATGCCCGTGTGAGAGAGGCCGTGGAACTGCCGACTGGACGGCTGCAAGCAGTGCTTCGTGATCCCACTCCCGAAGCGAAACCGGTGGATATCTATCGCGAACTCGATACCGAAGCGACCGTCGAACTGGCACACCGGATCGAGACAATTTCGTGAATTTCAGCTGCATGTCAACGTAACGAAAGACCCCGCCGAGGCGGGGTCTTTCGTTACTGTACCACCGGTGAACGTCGACGGACGGCGCACACCAGCAGCCTCTTGCGATCCCTTACTTCTGCATGGAGCGCTCGAACATACGGTTCATTTGCTCACGGTTCTCTTGAGCCATCTGCAGAGCCGCTTGGGCATCACGCTGCGCCTGGTTGGCAGTGGTCTGCGCCTGATTGGCAGTGTTCAGGGCCTGGGTCGCGTCAGACTGAGCGGACTCGGCGGTCATGCGCACTTCTTCCAGAGCGCTGTTAGTGGCACAGCCCGCCAGAATGGCCAGAGAGGCAGCAGCGGCAGAAAGCTTCAGAGTGTTCTTGAGTGTCATAGTGTTCTCCTTGAGAGGACGTCCTTGGTTCAGCTTGGGTTGTGCCTGGTGTCAAACAGGCGTCCTGCTGGTGCAGGTTCTTCTTACCACGGCTCCGACTGAAAAGCCGTGAAGTCAAACGCTGTTTTATTATAGACATGGGGGCTTTGTCTACCTAGAAAACTGCGTTTTTCTGTTAACAGAGCCTAGCGGATCACCACGCGAGTGCCAATCTGGACGAGTTCGACCAAACGCTCGATCTGTGCATTGGTCACAGCGACACAGCCTTCGGTCCAGTGAAAACGTTCATGGATCGAAGGATCCCCCTTCCCCAACCCATGAATGCCAATATCGCCCCCCAGCACCGTATCCTGAGGCGGACGCCCATGGCGGCGCAGATAAGCGTAGTAATCTTCGTATTCCTGCTGGCTCATGATACCGGCATTCAAGGCATCTAGCGCATGCCAGGGGGTAGGATAATTGAGTCCCAGGAAGATATGAAAGCGACTGTTGGGATTGACTCGATTGATGCGAAATTCACCGATCGGGGTCTTTTTATCGCCTCTGACCCGGATCGAAGCGGCACCGCGCTGTCCGAGCGACACCGGGAAGAAGCGCTCGATTTCCCGCTCGCCTCGATAAACATGCAGTGTCGCGCTCTTGTCATCCACCAGCAGCCAAACCTCATCGGGGCCAGGGGACAGGTTGGCTTGAGTGCTCATAGCCGGCATGAGGACCAGAATCCATACCAGCAACAATTTTCTCAGGAGGGTCATCCGTTGCAATACTCCGGCGATCACTACAGGCAGCGGCGCATTCATACCTTATTGCCATCCAGCATACAATCCCACCCATCAAGGAAACAGTGAATCCAGTGCCAGCAGCGACTCGAGACCCCCGGCAAATCAATGCCCACCTCGATCCCAAGAGCCCATCTAACACCATGTTATAGATGGATTTTATCGTTGCCTGTCTGGTGCCTCCCGTGCGCCGTCGAGCCCGTCATCGATTTCTTCAACATTTTTCGCCATTCCACTCTCGAGCGTCATCCGCTCGACACCGGGATCAGGCCAGTGCACGCTGCACCAAAGCCTGATGCGATGCCGACAGCGGAATCGTAGCGGCCAACGCTTGACCGCGGGGCGACATCTTGTTCCAGGTCTTGCGTACGATACGCAGCAACTTGGCCTCGTCATGCTCGCTAGCGAAGTCTGCAAAATAGTATTGCAGAAAGACCAGGCAGGCAGTGTCCTCCAGGGCCTGGGTCTCGGCATCGCGGCGCAGGTTTTCCTTGCGAATCAAGGCAGCGACACGTTCACAGACCTCGTTGTCGTACCCCACCTCAGCCAATACTGTCGCGGCCTGATCGGCTTGCTGGCGCCCCAGATCACGGCGCCAGGCCAGATAGCCGGGGCGATCGCGGGGATAGTCGTCACGCGGAATTCGCCAGCGCTGCAGGTGCTGAGCACGAACCGCCAACTGTAATGCCTCGCTGGCTTCCGGTGCCACGCGTTCGAGCCATTCGCTCATGCGCCGGGCATAGAGTTGTTCGTAAGGGATGCGCTGCCCTTCTACTTCCACGAGCCGCGGATCTTCACGGTGCAGGGCATCGAATCGCTCGATAGCGGCCTGGAAACGGGCCGATTCATGCTTCATTACGCGATCTCCTGATCATTGCCTTGGTTAGAGCCTAGCGGAAACCCTCTCCAACACCCAGAGACAATGATGGCCCCACGCCGGCACCAAGTGCATCACACGGACAGGTCGCGGCGTTCAGCATAGGCACGGCACCACTCGAGATATTGATGGCCCGGTAGCGCCGCAGAATACAGGAACCCCTGGGCCTGATCGCAACCCAGCTCACGAAGAATATCGGCCTCTCCCGGCGTTTCCACGCCCTCCGCCGTGACCACCAGATCGAGCGCATGCCCCACATCGATCATGCAGCCCATCAACTTGCACGCCCGTTGGTCTTGCTCCAGACCACTGATGAAAGCACGGTCGATCTTGAGGCCGGTGATTGGCAGATGGCGTAGATATTCGAATGACGCGAAGCCCGTACCAAAATCGTCGATACTCACGCCGATGCCGAAGTCGCGAATGCGTTCGATCGCCCGCTTGGCGGCCCCCAGATCCTGCATCAAGGCGCTTTCGGTGATCTCGACTTCCAGGCGCCGTGGCGCGAAACCACTATGTTCGACCAGCGCCTCGAGCACGCGCAGCAAGTCCTCGTCGAACAGGTTGCGCACCGAAAAGTTGATGCCGACCACGCCCTCACTCGCGGCGGCGAACCGGCAGGCCTCACCAGCAACGAAACGAGTCACCGGCGCGATCAAGGTGGTGTTCTCGACCTTGGGCATGAACAGCCCGGGAGCAATCACGGCCCCGTGTTCATCACGCCAACGAAGCAGCCCCTCGCAGCCGCAGACCCGGCCGTCCGAGAGCCGAATCTTGGGCTGATAGTGGAGCTCGAATTCACCCAGTTCCAGACCACGACGCACCCGGGAAATCAACTTGACCGTCTGCACCGTGCGCCGCTTGAAGGCTGGCGCATAATGACAGTGGGTGTGATGTCTTTCGACAGCAGCGAACATGGCGATTCGCGCTTCACGAATCAGGTCATCTGGGCGCAAACCCTCTCCCTGCGACATGCTGCTGCCCAGGACCAGCTGGGCACGCATGGGCACGTCCTGAACCAGCAGGTTGTCTTCCCCCACCTCGGCCAGGCGCTGAGCAATGCACTCGATATCGTCCTTGTCGACGCCCTTCAACAACAGCACCAGTTCGGCATCGCCGAAGCGGTAGACGCCAACCGCATCGGGTACCTCACGCGCTAGCCGTTCGCTGATGGCAACGACCAGTTCGTCGGAGGCATCCGCCCCCATGGCTTCCAGAATCTCGGTGATATCGGTGATGCGAACCAGCATCAGGCCAACCGACTTTCCCCGTCGTCGTGGTTCGACCAGGCTTTTGGCGAGATCCTCTTCCAGGGCGAGCGCATTGAGCAGCCCCGAACGAAGATCGCAGCGTGTGATGGCCTCACGTGCCTCGGTCGACTGCCGCAACCGATGAAACAACCAGCCGCCAAAGCCACCCACAACGAGATAAAGTCCCAGACGGACCAACCAATTGGCAGGCGTTTGGACGGCACCGGTGGCCACCTCCAGCGGCATGGCCGCCATCAACAACCCCGCGATCGAGGAGGCGACCAGGGCCCCTGTCAGGCGGTACCAAGCGGCGGCAAGCAAGACCGGGATCAACATCAGATAGGGGTAGGCGTAGGTGGTGCCGCCCGTCAGGTAGACCGTCAGAGTACCCAATGCCAGCAGCGTCGCCAGGGCCCCGATGCAGATGCCGTGACGCAGCGGTGCTGGCCAGGCTTGCAGGTCGGACAGCCGCTGCTCCTTGAATATCGCGCCAATGGATAGAGCTGCCATTCGTCCCCCTTCCCTGCTATTGCGCATCCATCCAAGCTTTATGGTTCAAGATGCGAAATGTCCCGGCATATGGCTCCTACAAGCATGCTGACTACTGGTCGGTTCTCTTGAGAATATTGCTATGCGATATTTAGTTACTTCCATTCACTATAACACCACATCAAACATAGCAACTTTCACAGCGTTTCAATTCGTAACCAAACGCTGCTTTCGTGTTCCCCTCGCGGTTTCGAGGGCGCCAGGCTGGCTGCGTCGGGTGATAGCGCCATCAGAACACTCCCTGACTGCGTAGATAGTCGTCGTAGCTGCCACTGAAGTCGATGATACCGGTTTCGCTCATGTCGAGGATGCGCGTAGCCAGCGAGGAGACGAATTCACGGTCGTGGCTGACGAAGATCAACGTGCCCGGATAGTTCGCCAAGGCCAGGTTCAGCGCTTCGATGGACTCCATGTCCAGGTGGTTGGTGGGCTCGTCCATCAGCAGCACGTTGGGCTTGGTCAACGACAGCTTGCCGAACAGCATGCGACCCTGCTCGCCGCCGGAGATCACCCTCACCGACTTGCCGATATCATCGCTGGAAAACAGCATGCGCCCCAGCGCCCCACGGATTCCCTGTTCACCACCATCGCTCCACTGGGCCATCCATTCGAACAGCGTGGCATCGAAGGCAAAGTCATCGGCATGATCCTGGGCGAAGACACCGAGTTCGGCGCTGTCGGTCCATTTCACGCCCCCGGCGTCCGGGTGCAGCTCACCGGCCAGGGTCTTGAGCAGCGTGGTCTTGCCGATGCCATTGGGGCCGATGATGGCGATCCGCTCGCCGGCCTCCACGGTCATGCTCAGCCGCTCGAACAGCGGCGTGGCGCCGTAGCCCTTGGTGATGGCCTCCACATTGACCGCGTTGCGGTGAATTTTCTTGTTCTGCTCGAAGCGGATGAACGGGCTGACCCGGCTCGAGGGCTTGATGTCCTCGAGCTTGATCTTGTCGATCTGACGCGCCCGGGAGGTGGCCTGCTTGGCCTTGGAGGCATTGGCCGAGAAGCGGCTGACGAAGGCCTGCAGCTCGGCAATCTGCGCCTTTTTCTTGGCATTGTCGGCATGTTGGCGCTCACGGGCAGCGGTGGCGGCGGTCATGTAGTCGTCGTAGTTGCCGGGGAACAGGGTGATCTCACCGTAGTCCAGGTCGGCCATATGGGTGCAGACACTGTTGAGGAAGTGGCGATCGTGGGAAATGATGATCATGGTGCTGTTACGCCCGGTCAGCATCCCTTCCAGCCAACGGATGGTGTTGATGTCCAGGTGGTTGGTGGGCTCGTCGAGCAGCAGCACGTCGGGATCGGCAAACAGCGCCTGGGCCAGCAGCACGCGCAGCTTCCAGCCGGGGGCGACTTCACTCATCGGCCCGAAATGCTGCTCCAGCGGGATACCCAACCCAAGCAGCAGCTCACCGGCGCGCGACTCGGCGGTATAGCCGTCAAGTTCGGCGAAGCGAGTTTCCAGGTCGGCCACTGCCATGCCGTCCTCCTCGCTCATCTCCGGCAGCGAGTAGATGCGCTCGCGCTCCGCAGCGACCTGCCACAGCTCATGGTTGCCCATGATGACGGTGTCGATGACGCGCTCGGACTCGAAAGCGAACTGATCCTGACGCAGCTTGCCGAGCCGCGCCCCTGACTCGACCATCACCTGCCCGGAGGAGGGGTCCAGGTCGCCGCCGAGGATCTTCATGAACGTCGACTTGCCGCAGCCGTTGGCGCCGATCAGGCCGTAGCGGTTACCGTTGCCGAACTTGATGGAAACGTTCTCGAACAGGGGCTTGGCCCCGAACTGCATGGTGATATTGGCGGTGGAGATCACGTGAGGGGTCCAAATCGATGGGTCGGCCTCGGGAAAGCCCGGCGCCGATGGGCAAAAGTGCGCGATTGTACCGATTTATGGCGCCCACTCACAGCGGCGACATGCAGTGCTAGCGCGTGTCATGTCGTTTGATCCCGGCTCCCGTTCAACAGCAGGCTTTCTTCGATGGGAACGAAGTGGCTGGCGGCACGCCTCAGGGTGTCGGCGGTGAGTCTTTCCACCCCGTAGACATCCACCGTCACGTCGTGTCGCTCGCGAGCCCGCACCACCAGTAGATCGAAATCGCCGTCGCCGGAAACCAGCACCACCCGGTCGACAAGCGGGGCGGCCTCCATGACATCCAGGGTAATGCCTACGTCCCAGTCGCCCTTGGCCGAGCCATCGCGGCGCTGAATGAAGGGTTTGAGCTTCACCGTAAAGCCGATGCCACGCAGGATGTTCTGGAACTGGCGCTGCCTGGCATCGCCGCGCTCCACCGCATAGGCATTGGCTAGCGCCACTTCTCGACCGGCCGTCACCTGCGCCCAGAAGGCGTTGTAATCGAAATGGCGCCCAAAGACCTGGCGGGTGGTGTAGTAGACGTTCTGCACATCGACGAAAATCGCGACTCTTTCCAAGCGGTTACCCCCTTGACAAGAAACCCCACTCGGGAGCTTCCCGGGCGGGGTTTCGAGGCGGTTCTTTCACATCGTTTCTTTCAACGGGGTTCAATGCACCGTAGCGGGAAAGGCCTGTTCCTCGCTCTCTTCCTGCCACAGTTTGCTGCGCGTGATGGCATGATCGATCATTTCCTGCGCCACTTCGAAGCGGCTCTGACGCAGCAATTGGGCCGCCTCCTCGGAAAAGCGGATACGCATCAACGGCTCGCCCTCGCCTTCAGCGGGTCGTAGCACGATCTCGCCATCGGCAAGCTCAACGATTTCCAGAATCGCGGTATCGGACATCGGGGACTCCCCCCTGAATCGGGAATAAAGGAATACAGCAATAAAAAACGACCACGGCGATCGTCCATGGTCGTTGTCATTTGACGACAGCCTACCACTTCGACAACCGTGACGTCACCATTCGTAGCTGGTTTCACGCATGCCGGCGAGTTCACGTTTGAACTCACCCAGGCACCAACGTAATTCATCGGCAAGCGAGAGGCGCTCGGCGGTGCTGATCAGGACTGGCGATACCGTCGATTCACGGCGGGCCGCTCCCTCGACGTCCTGCAAGGCATCGAGTCGTTGCATCAGCACCGCCAACCAACTCTCGTCCCGCCTGGCCAGCTCTCGCAGCCGTTCGAGCTCGGCCAGGGAACGCCCGTCCTCGCGCAGGAGCTCGCGCCAGTCATGTTGTGCCAGCATCGCATGCTCGGTGAGTTCGCGCAGGGCCGCATTCAGCGCCAGCTCCAGCAGCGCCAGGGCACCCTCTTCCAACGCCATGCGCCGTGCCTCGACGTGCTCGTCATCGACGGCCGCCGTATCTAGCAACAGCTCGGCTTGATAGAGCAGTTGATTGGTACGCCCTCTGGGTGTCATTTGCGCTTGTCCTCGACCTGCCATCTGCCGTCCTCGAAGACGGCTCTCCAGCCGGTCGCCTTGCCATCCTCGTCGGTCATCACGTACTGCGACTTGGTCTTGCGCGAGAAGCGAATCTGCGCTGGGCGTCCCTCCGGATCCTCGCTCGGCGCCTCGAGCAGGAAGTGATACTTCTCGGGCAGCTCCTGGGCATGCGCCTTGAGTTCGCGGACCAGAGGAGGACGCGTCTCGCGATTCTTGGGGAACTGGCTGGCTGCCAGGAACAGGCCACTGGCGCCATCGCGCAATACGTAGTGGTCATCGACTTTGTGACAGGCCAATTCCGGCATGGGAACCGGATCCATCTTGGGCGGCGCCACCTCACCGCTTCTGAGCAGTTTGCGGGTATTCTTGCAGGCATCGTTGGTGCAGCCGAAGTACTTGCCGAAACGGCCGGTCTTCAATTGCATCTCGGCACCGCACTTGTCGCACTCGAGCGTCGGCCCCTCGTAACCCTTGAGCTTGAAGCGCCCCTTCTCGACTTCGTAACCATCGCAATCGGGGCTATCGCCGCAAATGTGCAACTTGCGCGTCTCGTCGATCAGATAGCTGTCCATGGCGGTACCGCACTTGGGGCAGCGATGCTTGGCGCGCAGCGCCTTGGCCTCGGCTTCCTCGTCGGCATCGGCGGCCACCGCTTCCTCGCCGGGAATCAGGTCGATGGTGGTCTTGCAACGCTCCTTGGGCGGCAGATTGTAGCCCGAACACCCGAGGAAGACCCCGGTGGAGGCGGTACGAATCTGCATCTTGCGACCGCAGCTCGGGCAGTCGATGTCGGTGGGCACCGGCTGATTGGGCCGCATCCCGTCCTCGCTCTCGGCATGCTCGAGCTGCCTGGTGAACTCGTCATAGAAGCTGTCGAGCAATGCCCTCCAGTCACGCTCGCCTTCGGCCACCTCGTCGAGACTGTCTTCCATGCGCGCGGTAAAGCCAAAGTCCATCAAGTCACTGAAGGACTCCTTGAGCCGCTCGGTCACGATATCGCCGAGTTTCTCGGCATAGAAGCGCCGATTCTCCAACTTGACGTAACCGCGATCCTGGATGGTGGAGATGATCGAAGCATAGGTCGAGGGCCGGCCGATACCACGCTTCTCGAGCTCCTTGACCAGGCTGGCCTCGGTATAGCGGGCAGGCGGCTTGGTGAAGTGCTGCTGCGGGTGCAGTGCCTCGAGGAGCATTGGCGTGCCCTCGGCCAAATCCGGCAGCGCCTGGTCTTCCTCCTTGCGCCCGGCAGGCTTCATCACTCGGGTATAACCATCGAATTTCAGCACCCGACCCTTGGCCTTGAGTTCATAACCTCCGGCTTCCACGGTCAGGGTGGAGGACAGATATTCCGCCGGGGTCATCTGGCAGGCCACGAACTGACGCCAGATCAGCTCGTAGAGACGTTCGGCATCGCGCTCCATGCCGGCAAGATCCGCAGCCTTGCGAGCCACGTCCGAGGGACGGATCGCTTCGTGGGCTTCCTGAGCCCCCTCCTTGCTGGAATAACGGTTCGGCGTTTCGGGTAGATAGCGCTTGCCGTACTCGTGCTCGATATGCTCACGCACCGCAGCCACCGCATCCTGTGACAAATTGGTGGAGTCGGTACGCATATAGGTGATGTAGCCCGCCTCATAAAGACGCTGGGCCAGGGTCATGGTCTTCTTCACCGAGAAGCCCAGCCGGCCACTGGCGGCCTGCTGCAGCGTCGATGTGATAAAGGGTGCATTCGGTTTAGACCGCGTCGGCTTGTCTTCCCGAGCCGTGATCTCGAGGCTGGTCTTTCTTAGCGCCTCGATGCGTTCCAGGGTCTCGGTTTCGGAGGTGGGTCGGAAGGGTTTGCCGTTCTGGCGCACCAGTTCGAAACGAATTGGCTCGGCCTTCTCCCTGCCCGCCGCTGCCATGAGCAGATCGGCGTGCACATCCCAGAACTCTTCCGGAACGAAGGCACGGATGTCGCGCTCCCGTTCGACGATCAGGCGCACCGCCACCGACTGCACCCGCCCGGCGGAGAGCCCGCGGGCAACCTTGTTCCACAACAGTGGTGACAGCATGAAGCCGACGACACGGTCGAGAAAACGACGCGCCTGCTGGGCTTCGACACGCTCGATATTCAGCGCACCGGGGTCCTTGAACGCTTCCTGAATGGCGTTCTTGGTGATCTCGTTGAACACCACCCGCTTGTAGCGCTCATCCTCGCCACCGATGGTTTCCTTGAGGTGCCAGGCAATGGCCTCCCCTTCACGGTCCAAGTCCGTCGCCAGATAGACGGCATCGGCCTTTTCGGCGTACTTCCGGAGCTCGGCGACGACCTTCTCCTTGCCAGGCAGAATCTCGTACTGTGCCTCCCAGCCATTCTCGGGGTCGATCCCCATGCGCCGGATCAACTGATCCCAGGTCTTGCGCTTCTTGTAGACTGCCTTTTCCTCGACCGACATCTTGCGTGTCGCCGCCGCTTGCCGGGCACGCTCCTTGGGGTCGGAGGCCGCTTTGCCCGCGCCGCTGGTCGGCAGGTCACGGATATGACCCACACTCGACTTCACGATGAAATCGTTGCCGAGATACTTGTTGATCGTCTTGGCCTTGGCCGGCGACTCGACGATGACCAGTGACTTGCCCATAGTGCTCCACTTTCCTCACGGCGCAAGTCATATGACCTGCGCCTGGCTGTTCGACTCCCGGCTTACCCTCCGGGCGAAAAATGCGCCTACCCTACCCCAGCCTCCGACTCGGCGCCAGTCATCTTGACAGGCTCTGTCGACAACGGCCCCTCATCAGACTATCCATTTCGGGGCAGGAATGCTTTATGAAGCTAAACCGGAGATACCGGATCCCGCAAGCGCGGTGGAGGGGACCGCATGCCTGGAAGGATGGCCACATACCGACCTTCCTCGTGCCCGAACGACGGGGCTTTCCTATTGAGCGGCAGCGTGTTGTACTATGATGTAGTAAAATGACTACATAACCTACAGGCGTGATGCGACACTCTTATTTGTCATATCGCCACCTTTATATACGCTATTAGACACCACCGTCAGGAGACCCCCATGTCGTACCCGATTCACGACCCCATTCGCCGCACCAAGATCGTCGCCACCCTGGGCCCGGCCAGCGACCGCGAGGGGGTGCTCGAGGCCATGATTCGTGCCGGGGTCGACGTGGTGCGCCTGAA
>NZ_JBHRUG010000016.1:0-36617 GCF_042646605.1 Litchfieldella rifensis
CGTGCGGGAACCACCTGATCCCATGCCGAACTCAGCAGTGAAACCGCTCAGCGCCGATGGTAGTGTGGGGTCTCCCCATGCGAGAGTAGGTCATCGTCAGGCACTTCTTCGAAACCCCCGATCTCGTTCGAGATCGGGGGTTTTTCATGTCTGCGATTCGTAAAAAAACCAGCCCCGACAAGGCTGGTTTTTTGTTTCTGGACATTGGACTCAGGGAGTGGGAGAGCTCAGCGGCAGAGCGCCTCGAGGGCCTCAATCAGGCTGATCATCTCGTCTTCGGTGCCGATGGAGATGCGCAGAAAATCACGCAAGGCCTCGGTGTTGAAATGGCGCACCAGAATGCCGCGCTCGCGCAGACCGGCGAACAACTGGGCGGCGTCATGCTCGGGGTGACGTGTGAGCATGAAGTTGGTTTGCGAGGGAAGCACCTCGAAGCCGAGTCTCTCCAACTGGCGACGGGTACGCTCCCGGGTGGTGATCACCTTCTCGCGGCAGGCCTCGAAATGCTCCCTGTCTTCCAGGGCGGCCACGCCCGCGGCATTGGCCAGGCTGTCGATGGGATAAGAATTGAAGGAGTTCTTGACCCGCTCGAGACCTTCGACAAGCTCCCGGGAACCAATGGCATAGCCGAGTCGCAATCCCGCCAGACTACGGGATTTGGAAAAGGTGCCGGTAACCAGCAGGTTGGGATATTGCTGAATCAGGGGAATGGCACTCTCGCCCCCGAAATCCACATAGGCCTCATCGATCAACACCACACACTCGGTCACTCGCTCGAGCAAGGCGGCGATTGCGTCGCGGTCGTGGCCATGACCGGTGGGCGCATTGGGATTGGCGAATACGATCCCGCCACTTTGCGCATCGAAGGCCTCCAGGGGGACCTGCCATTCGTCGCCAAGGGCCAGGGTGCGATAATCGATACCGTACAGGCGGCAATAAACCGGATAGAAACTGTAGGTAATGGCCGGCATCGACAGCGGCCTTTCCTGGCAAAAGAACGCCTGAAAGGCCAAGGCGAGGACTTCGTCGGAACCATTGCCCACGAAAACCTGATCGGCCTCGATACCATGCTCTCGGGCCAGGGCCTCGCGCAGGGCACGGGACTCCGGGTCTGGGTAGAGGCGCAGATGGTCGGTAGGATAATCACGCAAGACCTGCCCCACGCCTGGTGCGGGAGGGTAAGGGTTCTCGTTGGTATTCAGCTTGATTAGGCGTTCACGCGGCTGCTCGCCCGGTACATAGGGGATCAGGTCGCGGACGACGGGACTCCAGAACTTGCTCATGGTCACTCGTATCGGCAATGGACGGCGTGTCAGAGGATAGCACTTTGGTTATGGTGACGTGGCCTGGGGCGCCGCGCAAGTCATTGGCGTGCTAGTCTGGGATGCCTACTTTAGGGGTTGCTGGATGATTGCCAAGATTCTCTCTACCTTGTTGCCGGTGTTCTTGATCGCCGGCTGCGGTGCGCTTTATGGGCGTTTTCGCACGCCGGACGTCCGTGGGCTCAACACGCTCAATATGGAACTGTTCGTGCCCATGCTGGTGTTTGCCGTGCTTGCCGATCGCCAGGCGCCACTGGAAGAATATGCCACTCTGGCGTTGGGTGCCGCAGTCGTCGTACTCGGATCCGGCCTGCTGCTATGGCCGCTGACACGCTGGTTGCGGTTCGATCCCAAGACCTTCCTGCCGCCGATGATGTTCAATAACTCCGGCAACATGGGCATTCCGCTGCTCGTGCTGGCGTTCGGCGAAGCCGCGCTGCCGGCGGCGGTGGTAGTGTTCATCATCGAGATGCTGCTGCACTTCTCGGTGGGGCTGTACATGCTGAGCCCTCATACGCCGTTGTGGCGGTTGCTGAGGATGCCGATCGTACTCGCCAGTCTTGCCGGCCTTGGGGTCAACCTGGGGGGAGTGCCGTTGCCTGGCTGGCTGTTGGAGGCACTGAACATGCTGGGGGGCGTATGCATTCCGCTGATGCTGTTCGCGCTCGGGGTGCGGATGCTGGATATCGACTTCAGCGCTTGGCGGACGGGTGTCCTGGGCGCCGTATTGTGCCCACTCAGCGGTTTGATACTGGCGGCACCGCTGGTCTGGTGGCTGGAGCTGACGGGACTGCAGGCTGCGACGCTCTGGGTCTTCGCTGCATTGCCTCCGGCGGTTCTCAATTATCTGGTCGCCGAGCAGTATCGGCAGGAGCCGCACAAGGTGGCGTCGCTGGTCCTGATCGGGAATCTGGGCAGCCTGGTGGTCATGCCCATGGTGCTGGCCGTGGTGTTTGCCCATGTCGGAACCTAGGGAAACAATGACTAAATGCCTGCGCTACTCAATCGCTGCGTTGCGCGGTGCTGGTGCGCCAGCCCGGTCGGAATCCTCACATACCCATATGCTCCGGTTCCTGTGCTCCGTGCGCCTTGCGCTTGAGCATGCTTGTCGATTGATTCAGTGCTTCCTTAGCGCTGACGTTCGAGACGCTCCAACTGCCGCTCCAGCTTGCTCATGGTATTGAACAGATCTCGATACTCGCCCGCGGTCAGCGTGGAGACCAGCTCGGTTTCCCAGGCATGGGCCTCGGGAATCAGTTCGCCCAGAAGTTTCTCTCCGGCGGATGTCAGGTGCAGGTAATGGATGCGCTGGTCGCTGGTGGACTGGGTGCGACGAATCAACTCCCGCTCCTCCAGCGACTGCACGGCGCGGGAGACCCGCGCCTTGTCCATGCGGGTGAAGTCACAGATCTGCTTGGCCGTGAGAACATCACGGTGACTGAGCCAGGCCAGCACCCGCCATTCGGCCACGTTGATCGCGAAGCGCTGGTCATAGATCTGCGACAATGCCTGGCTTATGCGATCCGCCAGGCTGTTAAGCCGGTAGGGCAGGAACTGGTTGAGGTCCAGTTCCGGCTTCGGTGGTCGGCTACGATCACCTGTGTCGTCTTTGCCGGAAGATGATTGCCGTTGCACATCCGAGTCCATCGCAGCTCTCCATCCGCGTCGTCAGTAAAGCAGTTGCGGCAGTAGCAGTGCGATGCCGGGAAAGACAAGCACCAGCACCGCACCCCCATGCCGGCGAACCAGAAGGGCGTCACTCCCCGGAGGATTGTACCTGTGGAGACATCCGGCAATACAGCGCGCAGTACGAAGACATTCATTCCCGCGGGGGCGTGATCAGGCTGATCTCGATGACGATCACCACCAGAATGCCGAACCACACCAGGTCATACTCCAGGCCGGCCACCACCGGGAAGAACACCGGCACCGTTAGCATCGACAGTAATAGTATCTTTTGCAACTATTTTGCGTCTTGAACCTATGTCCTAGATGAGGGAGGAGGCGCGTTTCGTGGCATGGCTGGCGTTTTTTCTGACTGCGGGATGGCATTGCAAGGCGTCATGCGCTATGGTTTTCTCTTGATATGGTTTCATTTAAAACTAAATGTCGGTGAGGAAACTCCATGAGCAAGCAGTTCGCTTCCCATGCCGATACCAAAGAGAAGCAGGTCAGCTTCACCAAGCTCGCCGAGGGCCTCTACGCCTATACCGCCGAGGGCGATCCCAATACCGGGATCATCATCGGTGATGACAGCGTGATGGTGGTCGACACCCAGGCCACGCCGATCATGGCCGAGGACGTGATCCGGCGCATTCGCGAAATCACCGACAAGCCAATCAAGCATGTGGTGATGAGCCACTACCATGCGGTTCGCGTGCTGGGAGCCTCCGCCTATCAGGCCGAGCACATCTATGCCAGTCGCCATACCTACGAGTTGATCGTCGAGCGTGGCCAGCAGGACTTCGAGTCCGAGGTCGGTCGCTTCCCGCGCTTGTTCCAAGGCGTGGGCTCAGTGCCCGGCCTGACCTGGCCGACCCTCGTTTTCGACCGCGAGTTGAGCGTGTTCATGGGCAGCCGTGAGGTGAAGATCATGCACCTGGGCAGGGGCCACACCAAGGGCGATACCGTGGTCTGGCTACCCCAGGAAAACGTCCTGTTTTCCGGTGATCTGGTCGAGTACGGCGCCACTCCCTACACCGGCGATGCCTACCACGAGGACTGGCCTGTCACCCTCGACCGGCTCCTCGCGCTCGATCCACAGAAGCTGGTACCCGGCCGTGGGGAGGCCCTGCGGACGCCCGAGCAGTGCCGCGAGGCGATCGAGGGTACCCGTGACTTCCTGGCCGACATGTACGGCAGCGTCAGGGCCGGCAAGGCCGCCGGCAAGTCGCTTTCCGAGTGCTATGCCGAGACCTACGCTGCGCTCAAGCCCAAGTATGGCCACTGGGTGATCTTCGACCACTGCCTGCCGTTCGACATCACCCGCTGTTACGACGAGGCAGGTGGCGAACATCCCGATCCGCGGATCTGGACCGCCGAGCGCGACCAGCAGATGTGGCACTCGCTGCAGGAAGTGGTCGAGAAGCAGGAATGAGATCGCGGCTCGGGACCAGAACTGGACGGTGCCGGTCCTGTTGCTGGCCAACCATATCGGCGATCAGCAAGTGCTAGAAGAGACCCTGAGCATTGCAAGCCTGGCGGCCGGTCGCGAGCCTGCCTCGGGGCGAACCACGATCATGAATGCGTGAGGATGACTGCATGAACATCAACGACCTTCAATACCAGAGCGGTTTCCGCAACCACTTCGCCAGCGAGGCACTGCCCGGCGCCTTGCCGAAAGGCCAGAATTCGCCGCAGCGCTGTCCGTATGGTCTATACGCTGAGCAACTGACCGGCTCGGCCTTTACCGCATCGCGTCACCAGAATCTGCGTAGTTGGCTGTATCGCATACGTCCGTCGGTGGCGCAGTCGGCCTATCGCCCGCTGTCGCAGGGGCAGGTGGCCACTGCGCCGCCGCTGGAACCCGCCGCCGATCCCAACCAGATGCGCTGGGATCCGCTGCCGATCCCCGAGGATCCCACCGACTTCGTCGACGGCCTGCTCACGGTGGCGGTCAACGGCGATGCCGGGGCCCAGGCTGGTTGCGGCGTGCACCTCTATACCTGTAATCAGGACATGCACCGGCGTTTCTTCTACAACGCCGACGGCGAACTGCTGATCGTGCCCCAGCTCGGAGCCCTGCGCCTGCGCACCGAGTTGGGCGAGCTCCACGTGGCCAACGGCGAGATCGCGGTGATTCCGCGTGGCCTCAAGTTCCAAGTACGCTTGGGCAGGGGAGCCGACGCCGCCCGCGGCTATATCTGCGAGAACTACGGCAGTCCGCTGGAACTGCCCGGCCTGGGCCCGATCGGCGCCAACGGCCTGGCCAACCCGCGTGACTTCCTGAGCCCCGAGGCGGCCTATGAGGATCTCTCGGGCGACTTTGAGCTGGTGGCCAAGTTTTCCGGGCGCTTCTGGGCCTCGCATCTCGATCACTCGCCGCTGGATGTGGTGGCCTGGCACGGCAACTACGCGCCTTACAAGTATGACCTGGCCAAGTTCAATACCATCAACACCGTGAGTTTCGACCACCCGGACCCGTCGATCTTCACCGTGCTGACTTCACCCTCCAACACGCCCGGGATGGCCAACGTCGACTTCGTGATCTTCCCGCCACGCTGGATGGTGGCCGAGAACACCTTCCGCCCGCCTTATTTCCATCGCAACCTGATGAGCGAATTCATGGGGCTGATCCATGGCGAATACGATGCCAAGGCGGAAGGCTTCCTGCCTGGCGGGGCCAGCCTGCACAACTGCATGTCGCCCCACGGGCCCGACGCCGACACCTTCGAGAGGGCCACCCACGCTGAACTGACACCGCAGTACCAGGGCGATACGCTGGCCTTCATGTTCGAGAGTCGCTATGTCTTCCAGCCGACACCAACAGCCCTGGAGGCCGACTTCCGCCAGCGCGACTACGTCGATGTCTGGGCCGGCCTGCGCTCGCATTTCGACCCCTCGATGCCCTGAACGACAGCGCCGAACACGATACCTCTGACGACAAGGATTGATGCAAGATGAAACTCGCCACTCTCAATAAAGGCCGCGACGGTGAGCTGATCGTGGTCTCCCGCGACCTGACCCGCGCGGTGCGCGTGCCCGAGATCGCCGCCACCCTGCAGCAAGCCATCGAGCACTGGGACACCCTCGCCCCTCGCTTGGGACAGGTCTACGCCTCTCTCAATAGCAGCCAGGAAGACGATGCTTTCGACCTGGACATGACCGAGCTGCACTCGCCGCTGCCACGCAGCTATCACTGGGCCGACGGCTCGGCCTATCTCAATCACGTGCAACTGGTACGCCAGGCACGTAACGCCGAGATGCCCGAGACCTTCTGGACCGACCCGCTGATGTATCAGGGGGGCGGCGACCACTTCCTGGCTCCCACCGAGGACATCGAGGCAATCAGCGAAGATCACGGTATCGACTTCGAGGGCGAGATCGCGGTGATCACCGACGATGTGCCGATGGCGGTGACCCCGGAACAGGCCGCCGGCCACATCAAACTCGTGATGCTGGTCAACGATGTCAGCCTGCGCGGCCTGATCCCCGGTGAACTGGCCAAAGGCTTCGGCTTCTTCCAGGCCAAGCCAGCGTCGAGCTTCTCGCCGATCGCCGTGACGCCGGATGAACTGGGCGACGCCTGGCGCGACGGTAGGGTCCACCTGCCACTTACCGTGCACTTGAACGGCGAGAAGTTCGGTGAGCCCGCAGCCGGCCCCGACATGATCTTCAGCTTCCCGCAACTCGTCGCCCACGCCGCCCGGACACGCTATCTTGGCGCCGGGGCCATCGTCGGCTCGGGCACCGTCTCCAACCCCGGCCCCGACGGCGACCCGGGTAAGCCGGTCAGCGAGGGTGGCGTCGGCTACAGCTGCCTGGCCGAGGTGCGCATGGTCGAGAAGATCCTGCACGGCGATAGCCGTACGCCGTTCATGCGCTTTGGCGACCGGGTGCGCATCGAGATGTTCGATCGCCAGGGCCAGAGCATCTTCGGTGCCATCGACCAGCAGGTGGTGAAATATCAGCCAAAATGAGCTCAATATCCCAACCTCAAGGAGGCAGGCAAATGACGACGCTTTATGGCTATTTCCGCTCGTCGGCCGCCTACCGGGTGCGCATCACGCTGAACCTCAAGGGCCTGGCGTACGACCAGGCCCCGGTCAACCTGATCAAGGGTGAGCAGCGGGCCGAGGTGTACATGGCCCGCCACCCTCAAGGGCTGGTGCCGATGCTCACCATCGACGACGGCACCCAGTTGATCCAGTCGCTGGCGATCTGCGAGTACCTGGAGGAGCGCTATCCCGAGCCGCCATTGCTGCCGGCCGAACCCGCGGATCGCGCCCGGGTGCGAGCCCTGGCCCAACTGGTGGCCTGCGAGATCCATCCGCTCAACAACCTGCGGGTACTCAAGTATCTGGTTAACGAGCTGAAGGTGGACGCGGACGCCAAGCTGACATGGTACCGTCACTGGATTGCCGAGGGTTTCACCGCCCTGGAGACGATGCTCTCCCGCGAGGCGGGCAGTGGCGACTTCTGCCATGGCGACATGCCGAGCCTGGCCGATGTCTGCCTGGTACCACAGGTATATAACGCCGAGCGTTTCGAGTGCGATCTCTCGCCGTATCCGCGTATTCGGCGCATCACTGCCAACTGCCGCACTCTCGAAGCTTTCCAGCGAGCGGCACCCGAGGAGCAGCCGGATGCGAACTGAGTTATAATAAGCAAGCTAATGAAGCGGGCGCGGCATGAGTCGCGCCCGTTTGTTGTTCGTTCGATTGCCAAGGAGGATCGGGTGCTGAGGCTGACTTCTCCCACCATGGTGCTGGTGCTGGCGGCGCTGACCGCGCTGGGACCGCTTGCCACCGACATGTATCTGCCGGCGATGCCGGCCATGGCCGAATCCCTCGGCACCGGTCCCGATCAGGTGCAGTTGACGCTCAGCCTGTACATGGCCGGCTTCGCCTTGGCTCAACTGGTCTGCGGCCCCGTCTCGGATCGCTACGGGCGCAAGCCGGTACTGATTGCCGGCGTCAGCCTGTTCCTGTTCGCCAGTTTGCTTTGTGCCTTGGCGCCGAGCATCGAGGTCCTGCTGGTGGGGCGCTTCCTGCAGGCCTTCGGCGGGGCCGCCGGCCCGGTGCTGGGTCGCGCGGCGGTGCGCGACATTCATGGCCCCCTGGAAGCCGGGCGCATCCTTTCCTACATGGCCAGCACCATGGCCCTGGCGCCGGCGTTGGCCCCCCTCGTGGGTGCCGGCCTGCTGTTGTTCTTCGGCTGGCAATCGGTGTTCGTGCTGCTGGCGCTCTATTCCGGGGCGATGTTGCTGGTGATGGCGTTGGCCATGCCCGAGCCGCTCGCGACAGAGCAGCGTCAGTCGGTCCGTCCCCGGGTCATCCTGGCCAACTTCCGCATGCTGCTCACCCAGCGTAGCTTCCTCGGCTATACGCTGGTCAATGCCACGGGCTTCTCCGGGTTGTTCGCCTACCTGTCCGGTTCATCCTTCGTACTGATCGAGTTCATGGGGCTTTCACCCTTGCAGTACGGCATCGGCTTCTCGCTGATCGTCGGCGGCTTCTTCATTGGCTCGCTGACCAGTGGCCGTTACGGCCATCGCCTGGGGCGCGACCGCTTGATCCTGATCGCCAGCCTGATGTGCGCCCTGGCCGGCACCGCCATGGCCGTACTGGCCCTGGCCGGCGCGTATGCCGCCTGGGCCGTGATCGGGCCGCAGGTGCTGTTCCTGTTCGGGTTCGGCATCCTGATGCCGCAGAGCATGGCCGGCGCGCTGGCGCCCAACCCGCACTGCGCCGGTTCGGCCTCGTCGCTGTTCGGCTTCCTGCAGATGACCACCGCCGCACTCGTAGGTGCCGTTGTCGGCCAGCTTCACGACGGCACCTCGCGCACCATGGCCATCGCCATCGGCTTGGCTGGCTTGCTGGCGCTGGTCAGCTATTGGCGGGTGGTGCGCCCGCTAGCGCCGGTTCGGTCGAGGAGTCTCCGTGCCAGTACCTCAAGGCACGATGTCAAAGTGAGAAATAGCGGCTAAAACTCGCGCAATAAACGCGATGGTGACTCACGAAAATCCATAACAATCGGGGTGAACCGATGCCAAACCCCCGAGTCGCCCATGCCCAAATCCTTGCTAGTGGCGCTGACTGCCACCTTTCTGCTGATCGCGACGAGCACGCAGGCCGGTATGCATCGCTTGGCATCCTCGGTCGCGACTATTGCCCCAACAATCGAAGAAACGATCTCGCTATGGTCCGAGTTGGCTGCCATCGAACTCCCCAAGGTGGCTCCTGAAGAAGTCTGGGTGCGCATCGACCTGAAACGACGAGAACTGGCGCTGTTCCAGGGCGAGCACCGCATTCTGACGATCCCTTACCTGGCTTTTGGCACGGCCGGGGCCAACCGTATCCGCCTGCAAGGCAGCAGCCAGACGCCCATCGGTGAATTCCGCATCGACAGAATCAACCGCCAGAGCCGCTTCAAGCTGTTTTTCGGGATCGACTACCCGACCCCGGACATCGTCCACGAGGCCTGGCGGAACGGCATTCTCACTGATCGGGACTATCGCGATTACCGGATCTACCGGCGTCAGCACGGCCGCTCCCCGGCCCACACACCGCTGGGCGGCCATATCGGCATCCATGGCCTCGGCAATCGCCCTGTCAGGTTCCACCAGATCCGCGACTGGACCGAAGGCTGTATCGCCGTCACCAATGCGGAAATCCAGATGCTGGAACGCTGGCTGGATGTCGGCACGCTGGTGGTGATTCGCTGATCGCTCAGATCGTCTCCGCCTTGATGTCGATCAAGTTTGTTTCAAATGAAACCAAGCGGAGATATTTCCCCTTTTGAAGCGGTGATTGATGTCCAACCTCTGCCACAGGGGTATCATGCCTCTGGATGACAATCACCAGCCTGGATCGGGTCAGTGCAGTGCGCTGGGTGTGACAGGGGCGGGGCAGTCGCCAATACGGACCGCATTGCCTGGCATCCGGAACTGTCCGTGAAGGCCACTTGTCGTTATGCTGTTAAGCAAGTCGCCGTGGTAGCGGCGCTAGGCCCATTGGTTAGGAGGACTCTCATGCAAGTCAGGACGTTGCTGGTTGGTTCTGCCATGCTTGCCATGCTGGCAGGTTGTGCCGCCGGTCCCACGGACGCGCCGCCCATGACGGAAGATACGGCAGAGGGCGTAGCCCACTATCAGGGCACCTTGCCCTGCCGTAACTGTGCCGGTATCGACATCGATGTACGGCTGGAAGGGGATGAACAGGCACCGGCCGAGGAACGCACCTTTACCCTCGATGCCACCTATCGGGAGCATCCGCAGAACCCGCCTGACGAAAACTATGCCGGTCAGTGGGAGGCGCTGAGTGGTACGGCAGTCGATCCGAATGCCACCGTCTATGAGCTGACGCCGGATGGCGATGGGCAGATCTACTACTTTCTGCGCGTCGATGAACAGACCTTGGAGCTGATCGACCCCGAGCGGCGCCGTTTCCAGAACAACGAGATGTTGCAGTTGCGGCGCCAATGAGCCGTGAGCACTGACGCGAGGGGCGGCCAAGGGCCGCCTCTTGCATTTCCAGGTGCTGTTAGAATGACGGACGAGCCAGTCAGGGGGAACGAGCCGGGATGGCCAAAGCGAAGAGTGCCTTCGTATGCACCGAGTGCGGTGCCGAATACAGCAAGTGGCAGGGACAGTGCTCGAGCTGTCGCGAATGGAATACGTTGAGTGAGGTTCGCTTGTCGCCACCGCGCCCAGGAGCATCGCCTGCCGTCACCGGGCGTAGCGGTTATGCCGGCGTCGTGTCGCGTGAAGTGGTCGATCTCGCCGCCGTCGACCTCTCCGAGGTGCCGCGCTTCTCCTCGACCTTCGGGGAGTTCGATCGGGTGCTGGGTGGCGGCCTGGTACCGGGGTCGGCGGTGCTGCTGGGCGGTCATCCCGGGGCCGGCAAGTCCACGCTGCTGCTGCAGACCGCCTGCAAGCTGGCGCAGCAGAAACGGGTGCTGTATGTCACCGGTGAAGAGTCGTTGTCGCAGGTGGCGATGCGTGCCCACCGACTGCAGTTGCCGGTGCAGGGGCTGAAGATGCTGGCCGAGACCAGTGTCGAAACCGTGCTCGGCGTGGCCGAACGCGAACGTCCGGAAGTCCTGATCATCGACTCCATCCAGACCATGCATCTGGAGGATATCGGCTCGGCGCCGGGCGGTGTGGCTCAGGTGCGCGAATCGGCGGCAGCACTGACGCGCTTCGCTAAGCAGTCGGACACCGTACTGCTGTTGGTGGGGCACGTGACCAAGGACGGCAGCCTGGCCGGTCCCAAGGTGCTCGAGCACATGATCGATGCCTCGCTGCTGCTGGAAGGCGGGGCCGACTCGCGTTTTCGCACCCTGCGTGGCCAGAAGAATCGCTTCGGCGCGGTCAACGAGCTGGGGGTATTCGCGATGCTCGAACATGGCCTCAAGGAAGTGAAGAACCCCAGTGCCATCTTCCTGTCGCGCAACGAGGAACAGAGCGCCGGCAGCCTGGTGATGGTGGTCTGGGAGGGCACGCGGCCGATCCTGGTCGAGGTGCAGGCGCTGGTCGACGAATCGGCGCTGGGCAATCCCCGGCGCGTGGCGGTGGGGCTCGACCCGAATCGCCTGGCCATGCTGCTGGCCGTGTTGCACCGCCATGGCGGCCTGTTCACCGGCGACCAGGATGTGTTTCTCAATGTCGTGGGCGGGGTCAAGGTGCTGGAGACCAGTGCCGACCTGGCGGTGTTGCTGGCGGTGGTCTCGAGCCTGCAGAACCGCCCGCTGCCGCGCGAATTGGTGGTGTTCGGTGAAGTGGGCCTGTCCGGCGAGATCCGGCCGGTGCCCAGCGGCCAGGAGCGGATCGTCGAAGCCGCCAAGCATGGCTTCACCCGCGCCATCGTGCCGCGTGGCAATGCACCCAAGAGCGCACCGGAGGGCATGGAGGTGATCGCCGTCGAGAAACTGGCCGAAGCTCTGGAGGCGCTGTGAGTGGACGCCGCCACTGTGATGTAGAATCAAGACATGAGGCAACGAAGGAGGGAACGATGAGCGCCATTCGCCTGACCCAATATAGCCACGGTGCCGGTTGTGGCTGCAAGATCGCCCCCGACGTGCTGGATGGCATTCTCGCCAAGGCCGGGCCCGGGGCCAGTCATGCGCGGCTGATCGTCGGCAATCAGGGCCGGGAAGATGCCGCCGTCTATGATCTGGGCGATGGTCGCGGCGTGATCGCCACCACGGACTTCTTTATGCCCATCGTCGATGATCCCTTCGATTTCGGGCGCATCGCCGCCACCAATGCCATCAGCGATGTCTATGCCATGGGCGGCACGCCGATCATGGCGTTGGGCATCCTGGGCTGGCCGCTGGACAAGCTGGGAGCGGATATCGCCGGCGATGTGGTCGCCGGTGCCCAGGCGGTATGCCGTGAGCTGGGCCTGGCCCTGGCCGGCGGGCACTCGATCGATGCACCGGAGCCGATCTTCGGTCTGGCGGTCAACGGGCTGGTCGACCTGGAGCATCTCAAGCTCAACAAGGGGGCTCAGGTCGGCGATCTACTCTATCTGACCAAACCGCTGGGCGTGGGCATGCTGACTACCGCCGAGAAGAAGGGACTGATCCAGCCCGGGCATCAGGGGTTGGCCCGTGAAACCATGCTCAAGTCCAACGACATCGGGGCCCAGCTGGCCAGGATCCAGGGCGTGCATGCCATGACCGATGTCACCGGCTTCGGCCTGGCCGGCCATCTGGCGGAGGTGTGTGAGGCCAGTGGCGTGGCGGCGCGCATCGACTTCAAGCGTCTTCCCCGCCTGGCCCAGGCCGAGGCCTATCGGCGCCAGGGAGCGGTGCCCGGCGGCAGCGAGCGCAACCGTCACGCACTGGGGACGAAGTTGCCGCCCATGGACGAGGCTCACTGGCAGTGGCTGTGCGACCCGCAGACCTCGGGTGGACTGCTGCTGTCGGTGCATCCCTCCTGGGAGGACGACGTCGAGCGGATCGGCCGGGCCTACGAGCTCGAACTGGTACCCTTCGGCGAGATCGTGGCGGCCAGGGGCGAAGCCTTGATCGAGGTGCGTGGATGAGCCTACCGCTGGTCGAGCCGGAGCTTGGGCTGTTGCGTGAGAGGCGCGTGCTGATCGACGTGCGGGCACCGGTGGAGTTTGCGCAAGGCGCCTTGCCGGGAGCGGTCAACCTGCCGCTGATGGACGACGAGGAACGCCAGCGCATCGGCCTGACCTACAAGCAACACGGGCAGCAGGCGGCGATCGAGCTGGGTCAACGGTTGGTGGCGGGTGGCATCAAGCGCTCGCGTCTCGCTGCCTGGCAGCGTGAACTGGCCAAGCATCCGGATGCCATTCTCTACTGCTTCCGCGGGGGGCTGCGTTCGCAGGTCGCCCAGCAGTGGTTGCTGGACGCCGGTATCGAGCGGCCACGTATTCGCGGTGGCTGGAAGGCCATGCGCCAAGCGCTGTGCGCGCGCATCGATGCCGCCGCCGAACGGCCGTTGCTGGTGGTGGGGGGCCTGACCGGCTGTGCCAAGACGACACTGATCCAGCGACTCGACAATGGCCTGGATCTGGAAGCCTGTGCCCGCCACAAGGGCTCGGCCTTCGGGCGCCATCCGCTGGTGGCACCCTCGCAGATCGACTTCGAACACGCCATGGGGCTGGGCCTGCTGGAAATCGATGGCCCCTGCGTGGTCGAGGACGAATCGCGCCATATCGGTGCGGTCAATGTGCCACTCTCCTTCTGGCGCGCCATGGAGCGAGCCCCTCGCCTGCGTGTGGAAATGCCCCTGGACTGGCGCCTGGCACAGATCCGCAAGGACTATATCGATGACCTGTGGACGATCTACTCGCAGCAGTACGGCGAGTGGCTGGGCTGGACACTGATGCGCAAGCAGCTTGCCGGCGCGCTGGCGAGATTGAAAAAACGCCTCGGTGGCGCGCGGCTGGCCCGCCTGCAGCGTCTGCAGGCGCTGGCCTTTCGCGAGCACGAGCGAGGCAATCGCCAAGCCCACGAAGCCTGGTTGGCGCCGTTGCTCACCGAATATTACGATCCCCTGTATCGCCACCAGCTCGAAAAGCATGACCAGACCTTCCTGCATGTGGGCGACTGGGAGAGCTGTCTGGAAGCGGCGCGCGAGTGGTCAGGCCGGTACGCTGTGTAGCCACTGCACCAGTACCCGGTCGAGCAGGGCGGCCAGACGGTCGAAGCGTCGGGGATCGGCGAGGATGGCGTCGCGATCCTGAACGTAACGCCCAGGGGCACGACTCTCGAGGCCGTCGAAATGTTGGAGTGGGTGGTCGAGCAGCGCCTCGGCGCTGGTGCTGGTGGCTTCCAGATGACACTGGAGGCCGATCACCCGGCCCGCATCCCAGGCGAAACCCTGCAGCGGGCTGGCCGAGCTCGAGCCCAGTGGCAGGGCGCCGTCGGGAAGCCCGAAGATATCCCGGTGCCACATCAGTGCCTCGAAGTGTTCGGGCAGATCGAAGGGGCTGTCCGGCGCCAGCGTGATCGAGTGCCAACCGATCTCGGTGTAGGTGCCACGCGAGACGATGGCGCCGAGTCCGTCGGCGATGAGCTGGGCCCCCAGGCCGATCCCCAGCACCGGCTTGCCACTCTTCAGGGCGCGGGCGATCAGTTTCTTCTCGCGCTTGAGCCAGGAGGGCGGATCGTCATCCTCGAGGCTGATGGGGCCGTCGAGTACGATCAGGCCATCGCAGTCATCCAGGCGCGGTGGCGCCTCACCGGCATCGAGATGGCAACTATTATGACTATGGCCCATCCCCACCAGCCAGTCGGCGAGCCGGGCGGGACCCATGTGAGACGCGTGTTGAAGGAAGTAGATATGCATGATGAGCCCATGATGGATACGGCCGTCAGTGGCGTCCAGTACGGCGTGCTCGGAACTTGGCGGATGGCGACGACAAGGGAGGGGCCACATGGCACGTCCTGAACTGCTCGAACAGATCTACACGATTGTCGCGCAGATTCCGCCGGGACGTGTCACCACCTACGGACGGGTGGCGAAGATGACCGAAGGCGCCACGCCTCGCATGGTGGGCAGTGCCATGCGTCATCTGCCCGATGGCCACGGGCTTCCCTGGCATCGGGTCATCAATGCCAGCCGCCGGGTCGCCGACCATGGCGGTGCGACGCGTCAGCGTGACAAGCTGCGCGCCGAAGGTGTGGTTTTCGATGCCAGCGGGCGTGTCGCCGCTGAACGTCTGTGGCCCTGACGCTTTCGACGCTTTCTGTCCTGCAAGGCAAGGAGAACGCATGAGCCAGTCTTCCGGTGGTTTCCATCACCGCCTGCGCCAGCTCGATGACCGTCGTCGGTTGGCCTTCATGGCGGCACTGTGTGAACGCTTGTTACCCAATTATGCGCTGTATGCCGAGCACACGGGAAGCGGTGATATCGCCGCGCTGCGCAATATCCTGGATCTGGTGTGGGAGCACCTGTTGGTCAAGGGCGCGAAGATCGACTTCGACCGCCAGGCGGACAAGCTCGCCGAGCTGGAGCCGCCGCCCGACGATGACAGCTTCGGTGCGCGCCGCGCCCTGGACGCCGTGGTGGCGTTGTCGGCGCTGCTCGACGGCTTGCGCGGCGAGGCGCCGGAGGCACCACTGGAGGTCAGCATGACCTCGCGCGGTGGCGTCAGGGCCTTTATCGAGCTCACCGAGGGCGAGGACGACGACCAGCGCCTGGCCGCCTTGGTACGCGAGCACCCGCTGATGGCCGATGAGCGCGACTTCCAGGATGCCGTCCTCGAGGCGGTGGAAGAAGATGAGCTCGACCGTGACGCTCTCAAAGCCTTGCGGCGCCTGGGGCGTAACGATGGGGTAAGCAACCTGGGATTGACGCTGGACTAGACGCGAGTGCCACCGCTGCCGGCCAGCCCTGGCAGAATGAACGGCATCGTAATCGCATTTCCCTTCCTTGGAAGGGCCTCATCCATGGCTTCCTAGAGGCGCATCTCGATACCGTGCTCGGCCATGTAGCGCTTGGCGTCGGGAATGCTGTACTCGCCGAAGTGAAAGATGCTGGCGGCGAGCACGGCGTCCGCACCGCCTTCGGTGACGCCGGCGACCAGGTGATCGAGGTTGCCGACGCCGCCCGACGCGATCACCGGCACGCCCACCGCATCGACGATGGCACGGGTCACGCCCAAATCGAAGCCGGCCTTGGTGCCGTCGCGATCCATGCTGGTCAGGAGCAGCTCGCCGGCCCCCAGTTCGACCATCTTGCGCGCCCACTCCACGGCATCCAGGCCGGTGGGCTTGCGCCCGCCGTGGGTGAAAATCTCCCAGCGCGCCGGCTCGCCCCGCTGCGATACCTGCTTGGCATCGATGGCGACCACGATGCACTGGTTGCCGAAACGTTCGGCGGCTTCGCGCACGAAGTCCGGGTTGTGCACGGCGGCGGTGTTGATCGACACCTTGTCGGCACCGGCGTTGAGCATGGTACGGATGTCCTCGCAGGTGCGGATGCCGCCGCCGACGGTCAAGGGGATGAATACCTCGCCGGCGATGTGCTCGACCATCTCCACCGTGGTACCGCGATTCTCGTGGCTGGCGGTGATGTCGAGGAAGGTGATTTCGTCGGCGCCCTGGTGGTTGTAGCGCCTGGCGATTTCCACCGGGTCACCGGCATCGCGGATGCCGACGAAGTTGACGCCCTTGACCACGCGACCGGCGTCGACGTCCAGGCAGGGGATGATGCGCTTGGCAAGGCCCATGGCTTCAGCTCCCGGTTCGGTTGGCTTGCAGTTCGTCGCACAGGCGTTGTGCCTCGGCGACATCGAGAGTGCCCTCGTAGATGGCGCGACCGGTGATGGCGCCCAGGATGCCCTCTTGCTCGACCTTGGCCAGGGCACGCAGGTCGTTCAGGTCGGTTACGCCACCCGAGGCGATCACCGGCAGGCCACCGGCGCGTGCCAGCTCGGCCGTGGCCTCGACATTGACACCGCCCATCATGCCGTCGCGGGCGATATCGGTGTAGACGATCGACGAGACGCCGTCATCGGCGAAACGACGGGCCAGGTCGGTGGCCTTGAGCGTCGATACCTCGGCCCAACCGTCGGTGGCCACGAAGCCGTCGCGGGCGTCGAGGCCGACGATCACATGGCCTGGGAAACGCCGGCACATGTCGCCGACGAAGGCCGGTTCCTTGACCGCCTTGGTCCCGATGATCACGTAGGACACCCCGGCGGCGAGATAGTGCTCGATGGTCTGCGGCGAACGGATACCACCGCCGATCTGGATCGGCAGGTCCGGATAGGCGCGTGCGATGGCGGTCACCGCCTCGCCATTGACCGGCTCACCTTCGAAGGCACCGTTGAGGTCGACCAGGTGCAGGCGGCGCGCGCCGGCTTCGACCCAGCGTGCGGCCATGGCCACCGGGTCGTCGCCATAGGTGGTGGAGTCGCTCATCCGGCCCTGTTTGAGGCGGACGCACTTGCCGTCCTTGAGATCGATGGCGGGGATTACCAGCATGTCGTGTCCTCATGGGCGCCTGGCAGAGGCGCGATGATTCTTGGTTCGGGGGATGAATAAGGCGGCGACCAAGGGCCTGCGACGCCCCATTGGCCGGGCGCGGGTTCAGGGCACCCAGTTGACGAAGTTTTCCAGCAGCCGCAGGCCGTCGCTGGCACTCTTCTCGGGGTGGAACTGCACGGCGAAGACACAGCCTTGCCCGACCGCGACATGAGCCTGGGTGCCGCCGTAGTCGGTGGTGCCGTATACCGTGTCGTCGTCTTCGGCATCCACATAATAGCTGTGCACGAAATAGAAGCGTGCGCCGTCCTTGATACCGGCCCACAGCGGGTGTTCGTGGTGCTGGGCAACCTGGTTCCAGCCCATGTGCGGGACCTTGAGGCGCTCGCCGTTGGTATCGCGCAGGTCGTCATTGAAACGCCGCACCCGGCCGGGCAGAAAGCCGAGACAGTCAATGCCGTTGTTTTCTTCGCTATGGTCGAGCAGCATCTGCTGACCGACGCAGACGCCCAGCAAGGGCTTGGCCTGGCTGTGGAGAAGCTCCAGGACCAGGCCCTTGAGCTCGGTCCTTTCGAGTTCGCCCATGCAATCGCGGATGGCCCCTTGCCCGGGCAGCACCATGCGGGTGGCACCACGAATGCGGCGCGGATCACGCGTCACCACCACGTGCTCGTGGGTGACATGCTCCAGCGCCTTGGCGACGGAATGCAGATTGCCCATTCCGTAGTCGATGACGGCAATGGTCATGGTGCGCTCCTTATCGGTGAATCAGCGAAAAACAGGACGGGGCCTCAGTCGAGTGGCCACCTTACAGGCAGCCCTTGGTGGAGGGCATCTGTCCGGCCATCCGCGGGTCGGCTTCCACAGCCATGCGCAGGGCGCGACCGAAGGCCTTGAAGATGGTCTCGGCCTGGTGGTGGGCGTTGAAGCCTTTCAGGTTGTCGATATGCAGGCTGACCTGGGCATGGTTGACGAAGCCTTGGAAGAATTCCCAGAACAGCTGGGTGTCCAGACGCCCGATGCTGGCCCGGGTGAACTCGACGTCCATGAACAGCCCCGGGCGACCGGAGAAATCGATCACCACACGGGACAGGGCCTCGTCGAGCGGTACATAGGCATGGCCATAACGGCGTATGCCGCGCTTGTCGCCGATGGCCTCGCGAAAGGCCTGCCCCAGCGTGATTCCGAGGTCTTCCACGGTGTGGTGGTCGTCGATATGCAGGTCGCCGGCGGCCTTGATCTCCAGATCGATCAGGCCATGGCGTGCTACCTGGTCGAGCATGTGGTCGAGGAAGGGTACGCCAGTCTCGCAGGTGAAGCGGCCCTGACCGTCGAGGTTCACGCTCACCGTGATCTGGGTTTCCTTGGTGTCCCGGGAAACCGTGGCGGTACGCTCGGACATGGTGGCTCGACTCCTGCGCTGGGCGCTGTGGTAACGATGAAAGCACTAGAGTTGGCCATTATAGAGAATCGGGTGCCCCATCCGCTACAATGCCGAGATTGACGGGCGGCCGCGTTCCGCTGTCCCGGCCTGGGGGAGAAAATGATATGCCGGTAACGCTTCACAAGGTCGACTACGCCTGCTGGGCAGCGGATGTCCAGGTGGCCCGCGACCTGTCGCTCATCTATGCCGATGCGCCGGCACAGCGCCTGCCGCTGCCGGCCGACGAGTATATTCTACAGCATCTGTCGCAGGGGGGGCTGTTCTGTTGCGCGCGTTTCAACGAGCGGCTGCTGGGTGCCGTTGCCGTGGAACGTGACGACGAGGCGTGGTGGCTGTCGCATTTCTGCGTGCGCAAGGCCACACGTCGACGCGGCGTGGGGTCGCGGTTGCTGGCCTTGGTCGGCGAGTCGGCTTATGGCGAAGGGCGGGTGCTGCGTGTGGCGGTCTCGTCGCTGATGGTGGGTGATCAGCTCCTGCTCTCACGGTTGGGATATCGGCTGGCGGAAGGGGGCAACTATTTCGAATTGAATCCGCTGGCGTCACAGGGAGGAATGCAATGAAAGCGCTGTTGCGGACGCTGTTGGCCGTGATCGGGGTGCTGGGGCTGGTAATGGTGGCGGCGGTGGTGTACATCACCACCTTTTTCGACCCCAATGACCTCAAGCCACGCCTGATCGAGGTGGTGCGCCAGCAAAGTGGGTTGGAGCTGGCCTTGGACGGTCCGCTGTCCTGGTCGTTCTATCCGCGGCTGGGCGTCAGTGTCGAGCAGGCCGAGGCCTGGCTGCCCGACCAGCCGCACGAGGAACCCTTCGTCGCCTTCGAGCGCGCCGAAGTCAGCCTGTCCCTTGCCCCGTTGCTGTCCGGTGAGATCGCCATCGATGGACTGACGCTTGACGCGATGCATCTCAATCTCAGGCGAGACGAGCAGGGACGAGGCAATTGGCAGGTGTTGCTCGAGCGTCTCCGGTCGCGGGGCGAGGAGGCCGAAGAGGCGCTTGCACCGGCCTCGTCGGGTCCGGACACCCCCGCCGGTGGCGATATGGCGGTGGCGCTCAACATCGCCAGCGTGCAGGTGCGCAATGGCGAGATCCTGTTCAGCGACCGCCAGAATGGCCTCGAACTGCGGCTCGATGACTTGATGATCACGGGCAGCAATGTCAATCCCAATAGCGCCTTCCCGCTCAAGACGAGCTTCAGCCTGGCATCGTTCGCCGATGCCGGTTGGCGGGATGTCGACGACCCCGAGCCCGAAGTGAGCAGTGACGTGAGCTTCGAGAGCCGCGTGCGCCTGGGCCTGAGGGATGGTCGGTATGTCCTGGAGGGGCTGGCGCTCGACACCCGGACGAGCCTGGCGGCACTCGAAGACCGCCAGCAGCAGGTCAATCTGCGTGCCAAGCAGTTGACCGCCGAACTCGAGGCCGACCACTATCAACTCGAGGAGGGGCAGCTCGATGCCAGCGTGTCGCACCCGGCCCTGGGCGACAAGCCATTGCCGCTGTCGCTGACCTTCATGGCCGATGCCGATCTCGCCGCCGAGACCTTGCAACTGCGTGAGCTGCTGTTGACCAGCGAGGATAGCCTCAAGCTCAGCGGCGCACTGGAGATGAACAAGCTGTTCGCTGTTCCGCAGTACAGCGGCCAGCTCCAGATGGCGCCGATGTCGCTGCGCCCCTGGCTGACGCGCACGGGGATGATGCCGGAGACGGCCAGCGACTCGGCCCTGAGCGATGTGGCCTTGACCAGTCCAGTACAGGGGAGTGGCGGGCGATTCGAGCTGACCAACCTGACGTTGGTGCTCGACGACAGTACCTTCACGGGTCGCCTGGGGGCTGGCCTGGACGGTCAGTCACTGAGCTTCGACTTGCAGGGCGACCAGTTGGATCTGGATGCCTATCTCCCGCCTCCCCCGACGGAAAACGGCTCGGCTGACAGCGCCGCACGGCTGGAATTGCCGGGGATCGCCTCGGCCTATGCCGAGGAGGCCGCAGGGGAACTGCTGCCGGTGGGTTGGCTGAGTGCATTGACACTGGATGGCCAACTGACGCTGAATCGGCTCAAGGCCTTCGATCTGGCGTTCGATGAAGTCAGCCTGAAGGCGCGCGGCAGCGATGGCCAGCAGCGCCTCGAACGCTTCGACGCCCGTTTCTACGAGGGCAACCTGTCCACCACTGCTGCCCTGGATCTACGCCAGGAGCCTGTTCGTTGGACCCTGACGCCGACGCTCGAGCAGGTGAGGATCGTGCCACTCTTCGAGGCCTTGAACGGAGATGAGTCACCCCTGCGCGGGCGCCTTAACCTGGACGGTGAACTGACCTCGCGTGGCAATACGCTCGATCTGCTCAAGCGTAACCTCAACGGTCGCACGGCACTGCGTATCAATGACGGTGCGGTACTCGACGTCAACGTGTCCCAGGAGCTGTGCACGGCGGTGGCCACGCTGGAAGGGGAGGAAGTCAGTCGCGAATGGAGTCCCGATACCCGCTTCGATCGTGCCCAGGCGACGCTGGTATTCCGCGATGGCGTCGTCCATAACGATGATCTGGAAATCACCTTGCCCGGCATCGCCCTCGGCGGGGAGGGCGAACTGAACCTGGTCACCGAGCGTTTCGACTACGCCGCCGCCGCTCGCTTCGTGGATACCGCCGATGCCGCTTGTCGCGTCAACCCGAGACTCGAGCGGGTGCCCTTCCCGGTGCGGTGCGAGGGTGAGTTTGGTGGGAATACGAGCGAGTGGTGCCGCTTCGACCGCCAGGCCTTCCAGCAGGCATTGGGCAAGCTGGCGCGTGACGAGGCCAAGCGTCGTGCCGGCGAGGAAATCGAAGAGCGCCTGGGCGATTCTGTGGAAGAACTCGAGGAACGCCTCGGCGAAGGTGCTTCTGAGGAACTTCGTGACGCCTTGCGTGGTCTGTTTGAGTGAGCATCATTGAAAGCCAGTCCCTGCGCCGACTCCCTAGTCGGCGCTTTTTTTCGTGACCCCTTCGCAGGACAACGGTATGCCGATGAACGAGGTGCCAGCGATCGACCTGTCCCCTGCCGAATTTCAGCGCCGACTGCTGAGCTGGTTCGATCGACATGGTCGCAAGACCCTGCCCTGGCAGCATGACAAGACGCCCTACCGCGTCTGGGTCTCGGAAATCATGCTGCAGCAGACCCAGGTGACCACCGTGATTCCCTACTATGAGCGTTTCATGGCGCGCTTTCCCGATGTCCGGGCGCTGGCGGCGGCGTCCCAGGACGAGGTGTTGCACCTGTGGACCGGGCTGGGGTACTACGCACGCGGACGCAACCTGCACAAGGCGGCGCGAATGGTGGTGGACGAACACGGCGGCGAGTTTCCGGTGCACAGCCTCGAGGCCATGGCGGCGCTGCCGGGGATCGGACGCTCTACCGCCGGCGCCATCATCAGCATCAGCACCGGGCGCCGGGCGCTGATCCTCGATGGCAATGTCAAGCGGGTGCTGACCCGCCTGCACGGTGTGGCGGGCTGGCCGGGGCGTCCCCAGGTGGAACGGGTCCTGTGGCGGCTCGCCGAGCGCTACACGCCCAGCGAGCGACTACCCCACTACACCCAGGCGATGATGGACCTGGGGGCGACGGTGTGCAGCCGTGGCAAGCCGAGCTGTCTGTTGTGTCCCTTCGAGGATGTCTGCACCGCCCACGCGCGCGGCGAGGAACGTCGCTTCCCCGAATCCAAGCCGAAGAAGGCCTTGCCGGAACGCCAGGCCGTGATGCTGTTGCTGCAGGATGCTCAGGGGCGAGTGTTGTTGGAACAGCGTCCATCGGTGGGGCTGTGGGGAGGGTTGTGGTGTTTTCCGCAATTCGACGACGGCGAGGCGCTGCAGGCCTGGCTGGACACCCATGCCCCCGATGCCGAGGTCGAGGCGGGCTGGAATGCCTTTACCCACACCTTCAGCCACTTCAGACTGGTGATCATCCCGCAGCCGGCGCGTTGTCGGCGTGCGCCGGCCGTGAACGACGCCGGGAGCCTCTGGTATGATCCCGACCGGCCTGCCAACGTGGGCCTGGCATCACCAGTGAAGGCCCTGTTGGCCAGCCTGGTGCAGCATCGTCTGAACGATCCTCGATCCCCCCTTACCCAGGAGAGTGAGCCATGAGCCACACCGTATTCTGTCGCAAGTATCAGCGCGAGCTCGAAGCCCTGCCTTTTCCGCCGTTGCCGGGCAAGAAGGGACAGGAGATCCAGGCCAGCGTGTCGAAACAGGCCTGGGAGGAGTGGCAGTCTCTGCAGACGCGCCTGATCAACGAGAAGCATCTCAATATGATGGATCCTGCCGCACGGGAGTACCTGATGGAACAGATGGAGCGTTTCTTCGACAATCGCGAGACCGACCAGGCCGAGGGTTATGTGCCACCGAGCCAATGAAACGCCGGTCATGAAGCCGACAACTTTCTGAATTGAAAAGCCTTGACGGGTCTGATGCTTTCTAGTTAAATACGTCCCCGTTGGCAGCGGCCAGATAGCTCAGTCGGTAGAGCAGGGGATTGAAAATCCCCGTGTCGGCGGTTCGATTCCGTCTCTGGCCACCACACTGCTGGGGTATAGCCAAGTGGTAAGGCACCGGTTTTTGGTATCGGCATTCCCAGGTTCGAATCCTGGTACCCCAGCCACGCCAACCTAGATTCGCAAGAGCAAGAGTTGCCTACGCCGGCATAGCTCAGTTGGTAGAGCAACTGACTTGTAATCAGTAGGTCCCGGGTTCGACTCCTGGTGCCGGCACCACAGGCAAACCCAAGTATTTACAAGCACTTGCAGCCAAAACAGTCGCCCATTGAGGCGGCTTTTTTGTGCTTGTCGCCTTGCTGGCGCTCGCCTGTTGCCTGTGGCATAGACGCTTGAAATTTCGCCCCAACATTCACATATCCATATTGGTTCCGTAGCTCTTGCGTTTACGGGCCAGGGTCGTTACCTGCGACCCAAAACGGCAGCACATGCCGGACTGGACCTGAGCCTGATCACAAACGTTTTGTTTCGGAGGTGAGATTAGGATGTCAGCAGTACAGACCGCATCCCGCAATGCAACCCCGCATGTGGCCACCGGCCACGACCCCTATCCCACGCGCCTGGCGCAACCGCTGGACGCGCTTTGGCTCAACCGCCAGGAAGCGGTGGTCAAGGGAGCGGCCAGTGATGGCCCGCTGAATCAGCAACAGCTCGACCGTTTCGAGCGCGACGGGTTCTTGTTCGAGCAGGATTTTCTGTCGCCAGAGGAAGTGGAAGAGCTGCGTGAAGAGCTCAAGGTATTGCTCGAGTGCGAGGACTACGCCGGACACGATTTCAGCATCACCGAACCCGATAGCCAGGAAATTCGCTCGCTCTTCGCCGTGCATTTCCTGTCCGAGCGCTTTGCGCGCTTGGCCAAGGACGAGCGGTTGATGGGACGAGCCCGACAGATTGTGGGTGGCGATGTCTATGTGCATCAGTCGCGTATCAACTACAAGCCCGGTTTCGAAGGCAAGGGCTTCAACTGGCATTCGGACTTCGAAACCTGGCACGCCGAGGACGGCATGCCGGCCATGCATGCGGTGAGTGCTTCCATCGTGCTCACCGACAATCATCACTACAACGGGCCCTTGATGCTGATTCCCGGCTCGCACCGGGTGTTCGTGCCTTGCCTGGGCGAGACGCCGGACGATCACCACAAGCAGTCGCTTAAGGCGCAGGAGTTTGGGGTGCCCGGACGAGAAGCACTGCGTGAGCTGATCGGCCGCAACGGCATCGAAGCGCCGACCGGAGCGGCGGGTGGCCTGCTGTTGTTCGATTGCAACACCCTGCATGGGTCCAACGCCAACATGTCGCCGGATCCGCGTAGCAATGTGTTCTTCGTTTACAATCGAGTGGATAATGCCTGTGGCGAACCCTTTGCTGCCCGGCACCGTCGTCCGGCCTTTCTGGCGCATGCGCCCGGGGAGCGCTGGTCGCCCTGAGTGGCTTCAGGCGTGTGCGATGGCGGGTGCCCATGGAGGCCGACACGCCCACTGCGGTAGACTGAAGCGCGGGTCGCCCTCGCGGCGTGCATAACCAAGGAGTCCACCCGCCATGCGCTTCGTTCCCCGTTTCACCGATGGCCAGGAATTTCCTCATGCGCTCGGCAAGATCGTCTGCGTCGGTCGCAACTATGCCGACCACGCCAAGGAACTGGACAATCCTGTCCCCAGTGAGCCGCTGCTGTTCATCAAGCCGTCCACTTGCGCGGTACCGTTGGATAAGCCCATCGATGCACCCTTCTCGCGGGGCGACGTACATTTCGAGACCGAACTGGCGCTGTTGATCGGTGAACCGCTGAGCCAGGCCACCGCTGCAGAAGCCGAGCAGGCGGTGGTCGGCATGGGGCTGGCACTGGATCTGACCCTGCGTGATGTCCAGTCGCGGTTGAAGGAGAAGGGGCACCCGTGGGAAATCGCCAAGGCCTTCGATGGCGCCTGTCCGCTGTCGCCGTTCCTGGCGCTGCATGGGGTGCCCGAGTGGAGTGCCCTGGCCTTCAGCCTGGATATCGACGGCGAGCGTCGCCAGGGTGGGGCGGGTTGCGACATGATTTTCCCGGTCGCGACCCTGCTCTCGGAAATGAGCCGGCATTTCACCCTGCTGCCAGGCGATGTAGTGCTGACCGGCACCCCGGCAGGCGTGGGTAAGCTGCCCAAAGGTGCCGAACTGCACTTTACCCTCACCGGCGGTCTGGAAGTGACCACGCGCGTGGTCGCATAAGGAGTAGGCCGTGTGCGTCGCTGCGAGGCTTCATGCGGCTTGAGGTCACGAGCCGGCTATTCGAGATAGGTATACCCTTGCAGGCCGGCGGAGAGGTCGTCGAGGAACAGCTCACGCTCGCTCTCGGCTAGGCCGCTGGCCTCGAGTTGGGCGGCCAGGTGATGGCGTAGCACCTCGGCATCAAAGTTCACGTAGTCGAGTACGTCGGCCACGCTGTCGCCGTGTATCGCTTCGGAGAGCACCCAGTTGCCGTCGGGATCGAGGGCGGCGTCGACGGAATCGGTATCGCCGAACAGGTTGTGCAGATCACCGAGAATTTCCTGATAGGCACCGACCAGGAAGAACCCCAGCAGCTTTTCCTCGCCTTCCTGCCATTCCGGCAACGGCAAGGTTGCTTCCACGCCCTGGCCATCGACGTAGTGGTCGATACGCCCGTCCGAGTCGCAGGTGATGTCCTGAATCACACCGCGACGGGTGGGCTCTCGGTCGAGCCCGGTCAGCGGTAGCACCGGGAAGATCTGCTGAATACCCCACACATCGGGCACCGACTGGAACAGCGAAAAGTTGACGAACAGCTTGTCGGCTAACTTCTCGGCCAGTTCGTCGTAGATCTCACGGTGGGCGCGGTTGCGGGTGTCGAGGCGTTGGCGCAGCCTGGCGCAAGCAGCGAAGTAGACGCCTTCGCCCTCGGCGCGAGCGGCGATGTCGGCCAGCCCCATCACGAAACGGTCCTGCAACTCGGTAATCGCCTGCACCAGGTCGTGGTAGGCTTCGACCAGGCCGCGCGGCTCCTCCATGGCCGCCAGGCGGGCATGGACCCGCCATAGCTCGTCGACCTGGGGATCGCCCTGGATGCGGCGTTCAGGAGAGTGCTCGGCGACACGCTCCTCGCCGATCACATTGGTGATCAGCACCGCATGATGGGCGGTGAGTGCGCGGCCGGACTCGGAAATCAGGTGAGGATGAGGCAAGCCCTGCGCCTCGCAGGCCTGACGAAAGGCCCAGACCACGTTGCTGGCGTATTCACGCATCGAGTAGTTGATCGAGCACTCGCTCCGCGAGCGCGTGCCTTCGTAGTCGATACCCAGGCCGCCGCCGACGTCCACCGTATCCACTGGCGCGCCCAGTTCGCGCAGGCTCTGGTAGAAGCGGGCGCACTCGCGCAGGCCGCGCTGGATATCGCGGATATTGGCGATTTGCGAGCCGAGGTGGAAGTGCACCAACTGCAGGCTGTCCAAGGCATCGGCGGCACGTAGACGCTCGACCACGCCGAGCACCTGGCCGGCGGTGAGGCCGAACTTGGACTTCTCGCCGCCGGTATTCTGCCATTTGCCCTTGCCCACCGACGCCAGTCGGGCGCGCAGGCCGATGCGCGGCCTGACTTCCAGACGCTCGGCCTCCTCGAGAATCAGCGTCAGTTCCGAGTACTTCTCCACCACCAGATAGACCCGGTGGCCAAGCTTCTCGCCCATCAATGCCAGGCGCACGTATTCGCGATCCTTGTAACCGTTGCAGACGATCAGCGACGGACCGTCGCCGGACAGGGCCAGCACCGCGAGCAGTTCCGGTTTGCTGCCGGCTTCCAGGCCGACACGGTCGCGTCCACGCTCCTGGGTGGCGAGGATCTCCTCGACCACACGGCGCTGCTGGTTGACCTTGATCGGATAGACGGCAGTGTAGCCGCCCTGGTAAGCCTCTTCGGTCATGGCGGCATCGAAGGCGCCGCATAATTGCTCGACGCGGTCGTGCAGGATATCGGTGAAGCGTACCAGGACCGGCAGGCGCAGCCCGGCCTGGCGCAACTGGGTGGCCAGGGCGTTCAGGGGCAATGTCGGCCCGTCGGCTTCGCTACCCAGGGGGCGAACCATGGCTCGGCCATTGTCATCGACATCGAAGTAGCCGCTGCCCCATTGGTCGATGTTGTAGATACGGCGAGCGTTCGCTGCTGAGGAGATCATGCAGGGCTCCGGTCGGGTAGGGGCAGAGCGCCGTGCTCGAGGCGTGCCAGCAGGATGCGGCGAAACTGCTCCGGGTCATGCGGCGTGAGGTCATGAGCCGGCGGGTCGACATATACCACCAGCAGTCGTGACAGCCAGTAGCGCAGAGCGGTCATGCGCAGCATCACCGGCCAGGCGCGGCGCTCGGCCTCGGTCAGTTCACGGCGTGCCTGATAGGCCTCGAGGATGATGTCATGACGCGCTGGATCGAGCCGTCCGTCGGGTTCGGTGGCCCAGTCGTTGATGACGATGGCCAGATCGAACAGCAGGTCGCCGGTGCAGCCGTTGTAGAAATCGATGATGCCGCCCAGCCGCTCGCCATCGAAGAGGGTATTGTCGCGGAACAAGTCTCCGTGCAGGGCGCCTTGGGGCAGGTCCGGAGCGTCGCCGAAGAAGCCTTGATAGTTGTCAACTTCGTCGGCCATCAGGGTCTGGTCTTCCGGCGACAGATAGACCAGCACGCGGTGATGCATGGCTACCAGCCAGTGCAGATCGCGGGGGTTGGGGCGGTGACCGTCGAAGTGGCGCGACACCGCATGCATGTGTCCTAGCGTATCGCCCAGGGCGCGACACTGTTCGAGACTGGGAGCCTGGGGTGACTTGCCGGGCAGGCGCGGAAACAGCAGGGCCGGCTTGTCGGCCAGGCTTTGCAGGGCGATACCCTGGCGGTCATGCAGTGGGCCGGGCACCGGCAGGCGGTGCTCGGCCAGGTAGTCGAGCAGGTCGACGAAGAACGGCAACTCCTCATGCTCGCCCTGCTCGAACAGCGTCAACACCAGTTCCTGACGCTCGGTGGTAACGAAGAAGGTTGAATTCTCGGTACCGCTGGCAACGCCCTCAAGGCGTATCAGCGAGCCGGCATCGAAACGTTCAAGAAAAGCAGCGACTTGCGTGTCGCTCAGCGGAGTGAATACGGCCATGTGTCTCTCGCCCGGGTTGCCAAGCCGCCTATTGTAGCGTCTTGCTCCGGCGATGCACGACACCTTGTAGCGATATCCTTCGCCGGGAATCGATCGGCCCTCACCAGGACAGCAGCACCCACTCGGGAACGGCGATCCGGTCGCCCTCCTGGCGTTCGAAGTTGCCGTCGCCATCGCGATCCACCAGGTAATACGATGGCCCGCTGGCGGGCTGGATCTCGATGGCATAGAGTTGACCGTTGACCCGGTATTCGCGAATGGTACGGTCCTCTTCCTGGCGAATGGTGACATCGGGCTCGACGGATTCCGATTGCTGGCCGACCGCTACTGATGCGCCGGCCATCACGCAGGCCCCCAGTGCCAGGGTGGAAATGAGCTTGGCTGTCTTCATGACGACCTCCGTGCGGTTAACACTCATCGTAGTGTCTCACAGTGTATGACCCTTTCGTCTGACAAGGAATTCACTTTCCTTCGATAGTGGCGATGGGATGCAGACTGTTCCCGCCGGCAAGAGGGGCGAATGCCTGACGAGGCGCGGGTAGCTGCGTATCATGGGGACATACGTGAATCACTCAATGGATACTCCTGCTATGGCCGTACCCCCCATCGTCCTCGTCGACGGTTCGTCCTATCTGTATCGCGCCTTCCATGCCTTGCCACCTCTGACCACCTCCAAGGGCCAACCCACCGGTGCGATCAAGGGCGTGCTCAACATGCTCAAGCGCTTGATCAAGGATTACCCGGATAGCCCCATGGCGGTGGTCTTCGACGCCAAGGGCAAGACCTTTCGTGACGAACTGTTCGAAGCGTACAAGGCCCAGCGACCCCCGATGCCGGATGACCTGCGTGACCAGGTCGAGCCCCTGCATGCCTGTGTGCGAGCTCTCGGTCTGCCGCTGCTGTGCATCGAGGGGGTCGAGGCCGATGACGTCATCGGCACCCTGGCACGTCATGCCACCGAGGCCGGCCGCAATGCGGTGATCTCCACCGGTGACAAGGACATGGCCCAACTGGTCAACTCGCACATCACCCTGGTCAATACCATGAAGGACGAGACCCTGGACGTCGCCGGCGTCAAGGACAAGTTCGGGTTGCCCCCCGAACTGATCATCGACTTCCTGGCGCTGATGGGCGACAAGGTCGACAACATTCCCGGGGTGCCCGGCGTCGGCGAGAAGACCGCCTTGGGCCTGTTGCAGGGCATGGGCGGTGGCCTGGAGGCCATCTATGCCGATCTGGAGCGGGTCAAGACGCTGGACTTCCGCGGCGCCAAGACCCTGGCCAAGAAGCTCGAGGAGCACCGCGACCAGGCCTTCCTGTCCTACCAACTCGCCACCATCAAGACCGACTGCGAACTGCCGGTGGGACTGGACGACCTGGATATCGCTCATCCCGACCGTGAGGCCCTGCTCGAGCTCTATCGCGAGCTGGAGTTCAAGGCCTGGCTGGCGGAGTTACTGGAAGGCCGGGACGAGGGCGTCGACGATATCCAGGGTGGCCAGGCGTTGGGAGAGCACGGCGAGGCTGCGGCGGCAACATCGTCGGGCAGTGCCGGGCGCCGGGATAATGTGATTCTCGAACAGGCCGAGTTCGATACCTGGCTCGAGCGGTTGAAAAAGGCCGGGGTGTTCTGCTTCGACCTGGAAACCACCAGCCTCAACTACATGGAGGCCGAGATCGTCGGCGTGGGGCTGGCGCTCGAGGCCGGTGAGGCAGCCTACATTCCGCTCGCCCACGACTATCTCGATGCTCCCCCGCAACTCGACCGACGTGCGGTGCTCGAGGCCCTCAAACCGCTGTGGGAAGACGCGACCAAGGGCAAGATCGGCCAGAACCTCAAGTATGATATCTCGGTGCTGGCCCACTATGGCATTCGGGTGACGGGGACACTGACCGATACCATGCTCGAATCGTATGTGCTCAACTCCACCGCCACCCGTCACGATATGGACTCCCTGGCGCTCAAATACCTGGGTGAGAAGACCATCACCTTCGAGGACATCGCCGGCAAGGGTGCCAAGCAACTGACCTTCAATCAGATCTCCCTCGAACAGGCCGCCCCCTACGCCTGCGAGGACGTCGATATCACCCTGCGCCTGCACCATGAGCTGCGTCCACGCGTCGAAGCGGAAGGGCGCCTGGCCACGGTGCTCGATGAGTTGGAACAGCCCCTGATCCCGGTGCTGTCGCGCATGGAGCGCCATGGCGTGGCACTGGACGGCGAGCGTCTGCACCGCCAGAGCCAGACCCTGACCGTGCGCATCCGCGAGCTGGAGGCGCGCGCTTTCGAACTCGCCGGTCGCGAGTTCAACCTGGGTTCGCCCAAACAGCTCGGTCAGATCCTGTTCGAGGAGCAGAAGATCCCGGTACGCAAGAAGACGCCCAAGGGCGCTGCCAGTACCGCCGAAGCGGTGCTCGAGGAGCTGGCGCTGGACTATCCGCTGCCCAAGGTGATCATGGAGCATCGTGGCCTCTCCAAGCTCAAGTCGACCTACACCGACAAGCTGCCGCAGCTGGTCAATCCCACCACCAAGCGGTTGCATACCAGCTATCATCAGGCGGTCGCCGCCACCGGGCGGCTCTCCTCAAGCGATCCCAACCTGCAGAATATCCCCATCCGCACCGAGGAGGGGCGCAAGATCCGCCAGGCCTTCATCGCCCGGCCCGGCTACCGCATCGTCGCTGCCGACTACTCGCAGATCGAGTTGCGCATCATGGCCCACCTGTCCGAAGACGAGGGCCTGCTCGGGGCCTTCGCCGAGAACCGCGATATCCATGCGGCGACCGCCGCCGAGGTATTCGGTGTCGATCTCGAGCGGGTATCGCCGGACCAACGACGCAGTGCCAAGGCCATCAACTTCGGCCTGATCTATGGCATGAGCGCCTGGGGGCTCGGCAAGCAACTGCATATCGAGCGCGGTCAGGCACAGACCTATATCGATCGCTATTTCGACCGTTACCCCGGTGTGGCGCGCTACATGGAGCGCATTCGCTCCCAGGCCGCCGAGGATGGCTATGTCGAGACGGTGTTCGGCCGACGGCTGTATCTGCCGGAGATCCGAGCGCAGAACCAGGCTCGCCGCCAGGCCGCCGAACGGACCGCCATCAATGCCCCCATGCAGGGCACCGCCGCCGACATCATCAAGCGGGCGATGATCGACGTCGATAGCTGGCTACACGAGCAGAGCGGCAAGGCCGCGGAATTCGATGCCTGGATGGTGATGCAGGTCCATGACGAGTTGGTTTTCGAGGTCAAGGAAGCGCAGGTGGATGGCTTCATCGAGGCGATCAAGTCACGCATGCGTGGCGCCGCCGAGCTGCGGGTGCCGCTGATCGTCGAGGCCGAGAGTGGCGCCAACTGGGACGAGGCGCACTAAGGGTCGCTAGTAGGGGATCATCAGGATGACGCCGGACACCAGCGCGAACAGCAGCACGCCCTGGCGCAGACGCCTGGCGTCGATACGGTGGTGTGTCACGCGGCTGGCGACGCTGCCGATGACCAGCGGCGGCAGCAGGTAGAGGGCCCAGAGCAGTTGGTCGAGGTGGAACTTGCCCGCCGCGGCCAGAATGATCAGCGAGATGATCTCGCCGACCAGAAAGCAGCAGGCAATGGTCGAGCGCAGTTCCGGCCCGGGACGATGCTGGTAGAGCAGCGCCAGGGGTGGGCCACCGACGCCGGTGGCTGTCTCGGTGACGCCGGTAATGACGCCGACGGTGGCGCAAGCGCTACGTTGCGGTCGGAACACCGGGGCGAACAGGGCGGCGAGTACGGCGATCACCGTCGAGGCGCCGACCACCTGGTTGAGACTGTCGGCGCTCAGGATGACCAGGATCCACAGGCCGATGAAGGTGCCGGGCAGGCGACCCAGGCTGATCCAGCCGACACCCTTCCAGTCGGTTGCCTCGCGCTCGCGCAGGCCGACGTAGAGATTGAGCGGCAACATCAGGATCAGCAGCGCGATCGGCAGCAGATCGGGGCGCAGGAAGCCCAGCACCGGGGCGACGATCAGCGCGAAGCCGATGCCGATCGCGCCCTGTACGAAGGCAGCGATGCCGGTGGCGGCGGCGATGATAACGAAGATGACGATCTCGTTCATGACTGGCGAGCCGCTCCCGCGGTCAGCTCGGCGCCGATCTCCTGATTCCCGTTGATCGTTGCCCAGTGTGCCGACGACGGCGGATGCACGCGGTAGATCGGCGCGCGTTCCACCGCGGCGCCGGCCGCCTCGCGCACCTCGCGCAGCAGCGCGCGGGCATCCCAATTCACCGGCCAGCCCTGCCACAGACGCAGGCAACCGTTGGTGAACACGGCCTCGATCTGGTCACGATTGGCATAGCGTACCAGCTCCCAGGGACGATCCCAGGACGGTGTCATCTCCGGCACGTCGAGATCGACGAGCAGGAAGTCGGCGGCCAGGCCCGGGGCGATCTCTCCGGTCAGCCCCTTGAGCCCCACCGCGTCGGCGCTGGCCCGGGTGGCGTGATCGAGCCATAGCCAGCCGCCGCCGCAGGACGAATCCCCGGACGCCAGGCCGACGGTCAGACGCTGGCTGGTCTCGGCGGCATCCATCAGGCGGAAGGCGTCGCTGCGTGTGCCGTCGGTACCCAGGCCAAAGCGGATGCCCAGCGCGGCCATCTGCAGTGCCGGCGCCACGGCGTTGCCCTTCCACGAGCTGGCAACCGGATTGAAGGCCACCGCGGTACCGGTGTCGCGCAGCAGGTTGAGCTCCGTTGGCGTGACCAGGGTGGCGTGAGCGACCAGCGTCTGCGGCCCCAGCGCACCCACCGCGTGCAGATGCTCCAGGGGGCGTTGGCGCCGCGCGACCAACGAGCGCTCCACTGCCTGGAGGTGCTCGTTGACGTGAGTCTGGAAGATGGCGTCACTCTCGGCGCACAGCGCGGCCACGTCGTGGAGCATGGCATCGCTGGCCACCTCGGGGATCGACACCGCCAGCGACGGCGCGACTAGCGCATGCCCGGCCCAGCGGGCCAAATGCCGCTCGGCGTCGCGACGGATCGCGGCGCCGTCCTTGATCGCGTCCTTGCCGCCCAGGTCGTTGCAAATGAAGCCCAGCACGCAGCGCAGGCCGGTCTCCTCGGCGGCCTGGGCGATGCTGCCGATCTCTGCCGAGGCGCGGGTGCCGGCGTCCACCGCGGTGGTGAAACCGCCGCGCAGCGCCTCCAGCGCGGCGAGTTTGGCCGAGAGGTGCAGCGTCTTCTCGTCGAGGCTGGCCTCGAGCGGGACCCAGATGCGCTTGAAGATCTCGGAGGGCTCGCCGAACACCAGCGACTTGCCCAGCGACTGGGTCAGGTGATGGTGGGTGTCGATGAAGCCGGGCATCAGCAGCTTGCCCGGCAACTCGATCGGCGTCAGTTCGGGATGGCGGGCGAGCAGTGCCTCGCGCTCGTCGATCTCGGCGAACTTCCCGCCCGCGACGAGGACCGCCTGGCCCTTGGCGCAGCCGCTCTCGAGCAGTACCTCCTCGGGAAGCAGCAGAAGGGCGTCGGCATCGAAAATCTCGGGAGAAAGCTTCCCTTGGCCCACGGCGTCGCGGGCCTGTGACTGAGTGTACATGAGGTTCCCTTTCTACTTGCTCTTGACGTGTTCGCTGGCGAGGTCGGCCTGCTTGGTTGCCGGAGCCGGGGTGCGGGAGTGACCGAGGTGGTGGAACAGGATATTGACCAGCACCGCCGTCAGCGTGCCCATGGCCAGGCCGTTGCCGAGGATGATCTGCAGATGCTGAGGGAAGGCGCTGTAGAAGCCGGGTACGACAATGGGAATCAGGCCCATGGCCAGCGCCGCGGCCAGCGTGAACATGTTGCCGTGCTCGTTGAAATCGACCTTGCGCAGGATGTTGATACCCATCACGCCGATGATCGCGAACACGATCACCGCGGTACCGGCGACCACTGCGGTTGGCAGGGTGGCGGCCAGCCGGCCGAGCGGAGCGAGCAGTGCCAGCACGACCAGGATGATGCCGGCCGCCACGGTCACGTAGCGCGAGCGCACGCCGGTGGCGCGTACGATGCCGATGTTCTCGCCGCTGGTGATGATCAGCGAGGTGCCGAAGCAGCCGCCGATCAGCGAACCCAGCGCGTCGGCACGGATGTTGCGCGGCACCAGCGCGCGTGCGTCGCCCTTTTTCTCGACGATCTCGGCGGTGGCCATGGTCTGGCCGGTGGCCTCGGTCATCGACACCACGCTGAAGATGATCAGCGGCAGCGAGGCGAAGATATCGAACTTCGGCATGCCGAAGGGGAACAGCGACGGCAAGGCTACCACCGGGCCGGACAGCACGTTGTCGAAGCTCATCACGCCGAGCAGCGTGGCCACGATCGCGCCGGCGACCAGCCCCAGCATCACGGCGATGCGCTGCAGCACGCCGGTGAACACGCGGGCGAAGATCACGATGCAGCCCATAGTGAGCAGCGCCAGGACGATGCCGGTCATATCGGCAAAATCCGGCGAGTCCGGCTTGCCGGTAATCAGCCCGCCGAAGATTCGAATCAAATTGACCGCGACCAACAGCAGCATGGTGCCGATCACGATCGGCGGAAAGAACTTCAGGACTTTGGTGAAAAACGGCAGGGCCAGAAAGTAGAACAGCCCGGTGAGAATCACCGCGCCGGTCGCCGTCTGGATGTCGGTGGCCTGGGCGATGGCCAGGAAAATCACGATCGGCGCGCCGCCCGGCACCTGGACGAAAGGCAGCCGCGCGCCGATGCCGAAGGGACCGAAGGACTGCAGCAGCGTGCCCAGGCCGCAGGCCAGGAAGGTCGCGCTCATCAGGGCAACCGTGACGTCGCTGTCGAAGCCCATTGCCCGGCCAACCAGGAACACGGCGGTGATCGGCGCGGCGGCCATCACCAGCACGTGCTGGAAGCCGTAGAGCATCATCGAATGCAACGGCAGCATCTCATCCACGGGCTCGACCGTCGCAGCATTCGTCTCGGTGGGATCGTGTGTCGTTTTCATCGCTAGCTTCCTCTGTAATTGTTGTCGCCGCTCTACGAAAGCTAGCGTCTCCCGACTGTCCTGGTCCATAATAAAGTTTCGTTCATTTCGTTGCCGAAAAGGCAACGATCCGCTCCGCTCTGGATGACGTGCTATGCAGTTACTGCTGACCTCCCTGCGCTATTTCGAGGAAGTCGCCCGCCAAGGGTCGCTGCGCAAGGCGGCGGAACGGCTGCACGTTGCCGCCTCGGCAGTCAATCGCCAGATTCTCAAGCTCGAGGATGAACTCGGCGTACCGCTGTTCGAGCGCTTGCCGCGGGGGCTACGGCTGTCGCCGGCGGGGGAGCTGATGCTCTACCAGATTCGTCAATGGCAGCGCGACGAGCGCCAGATGCTGGAAACGCTGGGCGATATTCGCGGTACCGGCTGCGCCGAGGTTCGCATCGCCACCATCGAGTCGCTGACCGACCAGTTGCTGCCGACCCTGTTGCGTGGCTTCAGAGAGCGCTTTCCCAGGGTGCGTTTCGTGCTGACCACCGGCCTGACTGAGACGATCCTGGAGCAGGTCGCCACTGGCGAGGCCGATATCGGCATCTGTATGAACCCGCCGGTGACACGGCGGATTCGCTTCGATCAGGCGGTCGAGCTGGGCTTCGGCGCGGTGGTGGCGCCATCGCATCCGCTGGCCGAGAAGGAGACGGTGCACCTGCGTGACTGTCGTCACTACCCGGCGATTCTGCCCAGCGCCGAGATGTTTCACGGTTCGACCCTGGAACGGACACTTGCGCATTCGGACATCGACCTCACGCCACTGGCCGGCTGCAACCGAATCCTGACGATCAAGTCGCTGGCGCGGGCAGGTTTGGGGGTAGCCTTTCTCAACAAGCTCGATATCGCCCGCGAACTGGAGCATGGGGAACTGGTGTTCAAGCCGCTGCAGGATCGGAACATCGCCAAGGCCCGGCTGGTGCTGTGCAGCGCTGCCGAGCGCTCGCTGCCGTTGGCGGTGGCGGTGCTGGCGGAGGAGTTGAGTGAGGCGCTACTCGGTATCGAGCCCAAGGGTGATGGTGCTATACCAAGCGCGCCGGGGAATGCGTAAACAAGAACGCCCGCGGCCATGGCCGCGG
>NZ_JBHRUG010000016.1:36756-97152 GCF_042646605.1 Litchfieldella rifensis
ACACTGACGTTGAGGTCGTCCTTCTTGAAGTCGCCCCAGGACTCCAGCGCCGGGTCCTTCTTCACGCCTTCCACCGCCGGGAATTCGTAGTTGCCGGAGGCGAAGACTTCCTGCGCCTCGTCGGAGGCGAGGAACTCCAGGAAGCGGATGGCGTTCTCGCGGTTGGGGGCGCCCTCGACCACGCCGGCGCCGCCGATATTGACATGAGCGCCACGGCCGTCCTGGTTGGGGAAGATGATGCCGACCTTGCTGGCCGCCTCACGATCCGCCTCGTTATCGGACTTGAGTAGGCGCACATAGTAATAGTGGTTGGCCACGGCGAGGTCGCACTCGCCGCTGGCGACGCCGAGGATCTGGTCGGTGTCACCGCCCTCGGGTTGACGAGCGAAATTGTTGACCACGCCCTGGGCCCACTCCTCGGCACCTTCCGCGCCGTGGTGATGAATGAGGGAAGCAAGCAGCGACTGGTTGTAGATGTTGTTCGAGGAGCGGATGCAGATGGCGCCCTCGAAGCGCGGGTCGGCCAGGTCCTCGTAGCTGGTGATCTCACTCGGGTCGACGTTCTCGCGGTTGTAGAAGATCGCCCGCACGCGCTGGCTGAAGCCGAACCACTTGCCCTCAGGGTGGCGCATTCCCTCGGGGAGACGCTCGGCAAGCACCTCGGACTCGATGCCCTCGAAGATGTCCTCCTGCTCGGCGCGCCACAGACGCCCGGCGTCCACGGTCATCATGATGTCGGCGGGGCTCGCCTCGCCTTCGCGCAGGATGCGCTCGACGAGTTGATCGGCATCGCCTTCGAGGACGTTGACTTCGATGCCGGTGTTCGCGGTGAAGGCATCGTAGAGCGCCTGGTCGGAGTCGTAGTGACGCGCCGAATAGAGGTTGACCGCGTCGGCGGACGCGCCGGTGGCGAAAGCGGCACCCGCCAGAGCGGCGGTGAGCGGAACGGCGAGACGATAGCGGTGGATCATCGAGAACCTCTTTGGGCGTTGTGATTGCTTTTTGCCAGAATGATAATTCTTTGCATTTAAGGGCTCGACAATTGAACAGCTTTGTCTTGCCGTCGTCAACTGCCCGTTGGTGCCCGCGCGACGGGCGGCACAGCAAGGATGGCATCCTGCCGAGAACGAGATGAAAATTAAAAGCGATTTGCTAGTATTTCGCGTTACCATGCGAGAGTCATTTCTTCTTCGGCCGAAGCGTCCTTGAACCCATGATCAGCCAATTGAATCTGCCGGAAGCCACGGACACCGCGTCGCCTCAAGCCAGTGTGCTGGCGATGCAGAATGTACGCCATGCCTATGGTCCTCATGCCGCGGTGAAGGATGTCAGCCTGGAGATGCAGCCGGGCGAGGTCGTCTGTCTGCTGGGGCCCTCCGGCTGTGGCAAGACGACCCTGCTGCGCATTGCGGCGGGCCTGGAGGTCCTGCAGCAGGGAGCGGTGGCCATCAATGGCCGGAAGATCGCGGTGCCGGGAGGGCGTCATGTCCCTCCGGAGAAGCGCAACGTGGGTCTGGCGTTCCAGGACTCGGCATTGTTTCCCCATCTCACCGTGCTCGAGAACGTGACGTTCGGCCTCGAGACACAGCCCCCCCGGCAGCGGCGCCAGCGCGCCATGGAGTTGCTCGAGCAACTGGGCATGGCCGGTTACGCCAAGGCCTACCCGCATATCCTGTCGGGAGGCCAGCAGCAGCGTGTCGCCCTGGCACGGGCCTTGGCCCCGGCACCGCAATTGATGCTGCTGGACGAGCCCTTCTCCAGCCTCGATGCCCGCCTGCGCGACCGGATCCGCGACGACACCCTGCATGTACTCAAGAAGGTCGGCGCGGGCACGCTGCTGGTTACCCACGACCCCGAAGAGGCAATGTTCATGGCCGACCGCATCGCGCTGATGCGCGATGGGCGCATCATACAGATGGGCACGCCACAGGAACTCTACTGCGCTCCCTGCGACCCCTTCGTCGTCACCTTCTTCGGTGACGTGAACGAGCTCTATGGCGAGGTCCGGGGCGGGGTCGTGCAGACGCCGGTGGGACCGGTGCAAGGGGGAGGGCTGGCGGATGGCACCCAGGCGCAGGTGTTGGTGCGCCCGGAGGCGTTGCGCGTCATCGAGCTCGACGAGCCCCCGACCTCCCACCGCTACAGCCATGTGATCATGGCAAAACTGCTGGGGCGTACCAGCCTGCTGCATATCTGTGTGCATGGCGAGGACGGCCGAGAAGTCCATCTCCATGCCCGGGTGCCCGGGGTCTTTCTCCCGGCGGCGAACCAGCCGGTGGAGATTCGGCTGGACCCGTCACAGGTCTTCGTCTTTCCCGCCGACCTTGCCAGTGCCGGGACGTGAGCGACGAATGGCCAGGCTGAGCAGGATGACAGGAATGATGCCCACGGCGACGATGGCCAGAGACGAGGTGGAGGCCTCGGCGAGACGTTCGTCAGAAGCCAGGTTGTGTGCCCGCACGGCCAGGGTGTCGAAATTGAAGGGACGCAGGATGATGGTGGCGGGCAGCTCCTTCATGACGTCCACGAATACCAGGATGCCGGCGGCGAGCAGGCTACCGCGCATGATCGGGGTGTGCACGCGGCGCAGCGTACCCGCGGCCGTCTGCCCCAGGGTGCGGGCGGCGGCATCCATGGTGGGGGTCACCTTGCCGAGGCTGGCCTCCACGGTGTTGAAGGACACGGCGAGAAAGCGCACTACGTAGGCGTAGATGAGAATGAAGGCGGAGCCGCTGAAGATCAGGCCGGCGATGACGCCATAGTGCTCTTTCAGGAAGCCGTTGAGCTGATCGTCCAGCCAGGCGAAGGGAATCAGGATGCCCACGGCCACGACCGAACCGGGGATGGCGTAGCCCATGGCGGAGATGCGGGTGGCGGTACGCGTGAGCGGGCCGGGGTGGAGGCGTACGCCATAGCTCAGGATGACCGCCAGGCTTACGGCGACGACCGAGGCCAGCGTCGCCAGTGTCAGGCTGTTCCAGGCAAAGTCGAGGAAGCGCGTACCGAGCAGGGCGTCTCCCTGCTGGATGGCGAGGTGGGCGAGCAGTGCGCTGGGTAGCAGGAAACCGATCAGCACCGGGGTGGCGCAGGCCGCGAAGGCGCCTAGGCTGCTCCACGTCCCCAGGCGATACTCGGGGAGTTGCTGGTAGCGGCTGGAGGTGTGGAAATACTTGCGCCGCCCTCGCGACCAGCGCTCGAGTACCACGAAGACGATCACAAAGAGCAGCAGGCAGGCGGCGAGCTGTGCCGCGGCCACCTGTTCGCCCATCCCGAACCAGGTGCGATAGATGCCCGTGGTGAAGGTATCGACCCCGAAGAACTGCACTGCTCCGAATTCGTTGAGGGTCTCCATCAGCGCCAGCGAGACTCCACCGACGATGGCCGGTCGTGCCAGTGGTACCGCTACGTTGCCGAATAGCCGCCAAGGGCCACGCCCCAGGGTGCGACCGACATCCAGTACGCACACGGACTGTTCGAGAAAGGCCGCCCGCGCCAGCAGGTAGACATAGGGATAGAGCACCAGGGTGATCAATGTGGCGGCCCCTCCCAGGGAACGGATATCGGGAAAGTAGTAATCCCCCCGGCCCCAGTCGAACAGTTCGCGCAGCCAAGTCTGGAACGGGCCGGCGTACTGCAGGAAGTCGGTATAGGCGTAGGCAATGACATAAGTGGGGACAGCCAGCGGCAGCAGAAGCGCCCACTCGAAGATCCGGCGTCCCGGGAAGCGGCACATGGCCACCAGCCAGGCGGTGCCGGTGCCGATCACGGCGGTGCCGAGCCCGACCGCCACCACCAGAACGAACGTATTGGCGAGATACCGGCCCAGCACGGTGCTGGCGAGATGCGGCCAGACGCCGTCGGTGGGCATGAAGATGTGCGAGAGTACGACCAGCACCGGTAGCGCCACGACCAGGGCGACTACGACGGTCAGCACCGTCCAGGTGTTGAGGCGTAACGACAGCCGGCGAGGGATCGACGTCAGCCAGGTGCTGGCAAAACGGGACAAGCGGAATCTCCTTCCGGTGGCATTACCTGAAACCGGCTGAATGCGACATGATAACGGCCGCAAATGATATCAGTTGGCGCCATGCTCTGCAGCACTTCGGCATGTCCGCAGGCTTGCCGCCCGCCGTCCACGGAACGGCGGGAGGGCGATGGGAAAGCGGCGCTCGCTAGCCGAGCAGCGTGCTGGGGAGTCCGGTGACGAGTGCCGGGAACAGGTACATCAGTACGCAGGTCAGCACGATCAACAGACAGAACGGGATGACTGCCTTGTAGAGGTCCGGGGTCGACACATCGGGGGGGGCCACACCCTTGAGATAGAACAGCGCGTAGCCGAAGGGCGGCGTCAGGAACGAGGTCTGCAGGATAACCGCGGTCATCACCACGAACCACAAAGGGTCGTAGCCCAGCGTATCGGCGATGGGCAGCATGATCGGAAAGCTCAACAGCACGATCCCGGTCCAGTCCAGGAACATCCCCAGCAAGAACACCAGGAACAGCATCAGGGCCAGCACGCCGACCCCACCCCCCGGGACGTTGAGTAACACCTCCTGAATGAACTGCATGCCGCCGCCCCGGGAGAACACACCGGTGAAAGCGGTGGCGCCGACGATCACGAGCATGACCATGGTGGTGGTCTTGCTGGCCTCGATGAAGGTGACGAAACAGGTACGGATCGAACGATCGCCGAAGATCAGGAACAGCACGAAGGCCAGCAGAGCACCGATGGCCGAGGCTTCGGTGGCAGTGGCGATGCCGGTGAACAGAGCCCCCAGCACTCCCAGGATCAGTCCCAGTGGCGGGATGACGAACTTGGCGAGCATGCCGACGAGCTGCAGGCGGCTGGTTTCGGCACGTTCCTCGGCCTCGACCGGAGGGCCATAGTGGGGCTTGAAGAAGCACAGCACCAATACGTAGAGCGCATACATGGCGCCCAGTATCAGCCCCGGGACCAGCGCTCCGGCGAACAGGGCACCCACCGAGACCGGTGAGTAGCTGGCCATCAGGATCAGCATGATGCTGGGGGGGATCAGGATGCCGAGGCTGCCGCTGGCCATGATCACCCCGGCACTGAGCTCCTTGTTGTAGCCGTACTTGAGCATCGGCGCGAGGGCGATCATGCCCATCACCGCGATCGAGGCGCCAACGATGCCGGTGGTGGCGGCCAGCAGCACCGAGACGATGACCACCGTGAGCGCCAGGCCGCCACGTACCCGTGCCAGCATCAGGCGCAGCGCCCCGAACATGCGTTCGGTGACGCCGGAGTCGTTGAGAAAGCGTGCCATCAGGATGAACAGCGGGATGGCCACCAGCACGTAGTTGTCCATGGCGTTGCCATAGATATTGTTGATGATGGTGCCAAGCACCTGGGGCCCCGGCCCCAGGTAGGCGCCCATCACGGCAACACCGCCGAGCACGAATGGCAGAGGGTGGCCCATGAACAGGCCGACCAGCAGTCCGCCGAACATGAACAGGGTAAGCAGTTCGGGACCCATGACTTACTCCTCGCGCAACTGCCGGGTGGCACGGATGACGATGGCGATGGCTTGCAGCAATATGGCCACGCCGGCGATGACCAGTACGGTCTTGATCGGGTAGACGGGGAGCGCCACGATCCCGTAAGTGGTTTCACCACGGCTCCACGAGCGCATGGCGAAACTCCAGCTGTAGGTCAGGAACATCCACATGAAGGGCACGAAGAAGATCACATAACCGAGGATGTCCAGCACGGCCTGCTTCCTGCGAGAGAGCAGGCGCTTGAGGATATCGACCTCGACATGGGCATGGTGGCGCAGGCCATAGGCCGCCAGCAGCATGAAGTGGGCACCGAACAGCATCTTGGTGATATCGAAGGCCCAGTCGCTGGGGCGGCCGATGAAGAAGCGCATGGCGATGTCATAGAGCACCACGAGGGTCATGACGGCAATCAGCGGTGCGAGAATTCTCCCGAACCACTCGTTGAACGTATCGATCGCCTTGGCGATGGCATTCATGGTTGAAGATCTCCCGGGTCAGGGACACTGACACATCTGCCAACACGGGGCCCGCCAGGGCCCCGTTCGGTCAGTCTTGCGGCAGACGTTGGCCGCCTTGACGCGACCGTTCTCCACCCTTACATGCAGGCTTCGATCTCCTCGAGAGAGGGCAGGTTGTCGATGCTGCGGCTCATATTGTAGGGCACCGAGACATCGCGCCAGTTGGCGTACTGCTGCATGTAGCTGATCATGGAGTGATAGACCTTGGCGTGCATCGGATCCTCGCAGGCCCCTTCCACGATCACTTCGTTGGTCACTTTCTGGATGCGTGCCATGTCCTCCGCCCCGTACGTGGAGATTTCCACGCCGGCTTCCTTGAACGCCTGGGTGCCCTCCGTGGACGTGCGCTCGGACCAGGCCAGCGACCAGGCCAGGGTGGCCTCGGCGGCGACCTTCAGCTTTTCCTGGGTGGTTTCGGACAGCGCGTCCCAGGCATCCTTGTTGATCATCACGCCAAAGACACTGGCGGACTGGTGCCAGCCGGGCGTCGCCCAGTAGTCGACGACTTCGGCGAAGCCGGCCTCATAGTCGACACCGGGGGTCGAGAACTCGGCGCCATCCACCACGCCGCGCTCCACCGCCTGATAGATCTCGCCGCCCGACAGCGTGACCTGGGAGCCGCCCAGCCGTTCGAGAACACGACCCTGATCGCGACCCGACAGGCGCAGGCGTTTGCCTTCCAGGTCGGCCAGGCTCTCGATCGGGGTGCGGCCCATGAAGCCAGACTCGTTGTTGGTGATGCCGTATGGCAGGTAGACCATATTGAACTCACCGTAGACCTCCTGGTAGAGCTCGAAGCCGCCCCATTCCAGGATCCAGTTCAGGTAATCGACGCCGTTGAACAGGCTGGGGGTCGCGGCCAACGGCGAGAATGCCGAGGAATTGCCCGCCCAGTAACCGGGCCAGTCGCCGGAAGCCTCGATGCTGCCGGTCTCGGTGGCGTCGAAGACTTCAGTGGCGGGCATCAGGGTACCGCCGGCGCGGAAGTTGATCTCGATCTCGTCGCCGGCGATGCGATTGACGGTCTCGACCCAGTGCCGGTCGATCTCGATCAACGCCAGACTATCCGGCCAAGTGGTGGTCATGGTCCAACTGGCTTTATCCTGGCTGTACGTCGGAGCGGAGAAGATGGCCAGGGCAATGCTGGTGGCCAGACTGCTGAGGGTGAACCTGGTGATATTTTTCATGTCATGCTCCCTGGTCGGGTTCTTGTGCATGTGGCGGCTAGACCAAATATCCTTGGCTCCTTCGGGTAGACGAACGAACCATACGCTTGAGTAAATTAGCACGCGCAGGGTGAAGTCGCTGCGCCGTCGAGCGGATGCCCGAAGGCGACGGGGTACCGCCAATGCCCCTTGGAAAGTAATGATTTCTATATAAATCAGTTTGTTATGAGCGCCTCTTTTTCATTGTTATGGCAAGGAGACAGGGGAGAAGCGTTGAATGCCCCCAGTTTTTAGACTAAAGGTGGACTTTTTGGCGGGAGCCCGCGCATGACCCACGGCCCCATACCCTGTGACCCCCCGAAGGAACCGCTTGGCGAGTTGCTGGCGCGGCGCGCCGCACTCGCCGCCCGCCAGTGGAGAGGTCTGGTGTGGTTGACGGGAGAGCCCGGTGCCTGCCGGCGCTGTGCGTTGGCCCTGTGGCAGGCGGGCCGGTGGCAGGCGCCGCTGTGGCTGACCGGTTCGCGCCCTACCGACATTGCCCCGGCGGATTGGCTGCCAGCCGCCAAGGCACGCACCCGCCTGGGCGGCGAGCAGGATCTGGTGATCTTCGATGCCGTCTCCCGCGACAGCGGTTTCGACCCCGAAGCCTTCGGTGTCCTCTCGGGTACCCTGCGAGCGGGAGGCTTGCTGGTGCTGATGACATCACCCGACTGGGGGCGGCAACCGGACGCCGACTATGAGCGCCTGGCCGAGTACCCTTTCCGGTCGGAACAGCTCAGCACCCGCTACCTGCGACGCCTGGCGAGGTTGTTGGCTCGGTCCAGCGAGGTCATCCACTGGCAGGCGGATGGCACCATCGCCTTGCCGGCCTTGCCTGGCCATGTACCTTCGGCGCCAGCGGTGGGGGACCCGGACTGCGCCACCCGAGATCAGGCCCGCGCCGTGGCCCTGCTGACCCGCCTGCGTCGCCGCCGGCCCCTGGTGCTGACCGCCGATCGGGGCCGCGGCAAGAGCGCGGCCCTGGGGATCGCCTGTGCCCGCTGGCTGGCAGCGGGCGAGCGCGACATCTGGGTCACGGCACCGCAACCGTCGGCCGTCGAGGCCCTGTTTGCCCGGCTGGAGGCGATGTGTCCACAGGGTCACCGCCATGCCAACGCCTTCACATGGGACGTCGGGAGTGGCGTGCGTCGCGTGCAGTTCCTGGCGCCGGATGCGCTGTCGGCCAGGGTCGCTGCACGAGACGTGGGCGGTGCGGGTAGCCTGCTGCTGGTCGACGAGGCCGCGGCCATTCCCTCCCCGGCACTGGGGTTGTGGCTGCGGCATTTCCCACGCCTGGCCTTTGCCACCACGGTGCACGGCTATGAAGGTTCCGGACGGGGGTTCGCGGTGCGTTTTCGCGCCCATCTCGAGCGTGAGACGCCGGACTGGCGGAGTTGCCATCTCGAGACACCGATCCGCTTCGCTTCCGGTGACCCGTTGGAGCGCCTGACCTCACGCCTGTTGCTGCTGGATGCGGAACCGGCACCAGCCGGCGAGGTGCCTTCGCCACAAGCCGACGAGCGAATCCATTGCCGCCGTGAGGAGTTGGCCACCGACGAGCCGCGCTTGCGCGAGCTGTTCGGTCTGCTGGTGCAGGCCCATTATCGCACTCGTCCCAGTGACCTGCGCCGTCTGCTGGATGGTCCGCGTACCCGGATCACCACCCTGGAGGCGGCACATCATGTCCAGGCCGTAGTGGCTTGTGTCGACGAAGGGGGCTTTCCCGGCGAGCTGGCCGAGCGTGTGGCGCGTGGCGAAAGGCGCCCACGCGGCCATCTGCTGGCCCAGTCGCTGGCGGCGCATGCCGGGAGTCGTCGGGCACTCACCTCACGTTTGCGACGGATCATGCGTATCGCCGTGCACGAGGCATGCCGCCGGCAGGGGCTGGGACGGCGTCTGTTCGAGGCGGAGCTTGCCCGAGCCCATGCCGATGGCATCGATCTGCTGGGAGCAAGCTTCGGTGCCGAGCCTGGCCTGATCACCTTCTGGCAACATAATGGCTGCGTGGCGGTACGCCTGGGGCTGACCCGTGAGGCGTCCAGTGGCGAGCATGCCCTCATGGTGGTACGCGGTGTCAGCGACGCCGGCCAGGAGCTGGTGCGGGAGCTGCAGAGGCGTTTCCAGTCCCTGCTTCCGACCTTGCTGGCCTTCGAATTGAAGACGCTCGACCCGGGGGTGGCAGCGTCGCTGCTGACGGAAAGCCCGGTCGAGGAACTCACGCCCGCGGAACTCCGCGACATCGACGACGTGGCGCTGGGACATCGCGAACCGGCGCTGGTGCGCCCGGCCTTGCAGGCGCTGGTGCGCCGGGGACTCGCGGCGGGGGGCTCCCGTGATCCGGATGCCTGGCTGCTGGTGGCGGCGCTCTTCCAAGGGCGCGAACCGGCCTGGCTGGCCACACAACTGGGCCTGCCCGGCCGGCGCCAGGTACAGCAACGGCTGCGCGACGCCCTGGCTCGCTGGCAGCGATGGCAGGCCTGATGGCGGGCAGGCTCTTTTTCCGCGGCGGGGCTGGCGGTAAGGTAAAATACCTTTCCTTCACACAGAATCGCCATGAACGCACATCTCGAACAGCTTGCGCCGCAACCGGTGTGGCGGCATTTCCGTACCCTGTGCAACACGCCACGGCCTTCCGGCCACGAAGCGGCACTGGTGGCGGTGCTGGAACGCTGGGCCGATGAGCACGGCCTGTCCCACGATCGCGATTATTTCGGCAACCTGCGGATCCGCAAGCCGGCCAGTCCCGGCCATGAACGATCGCCGGGAGTCATCCTGCAGGGGCATCTGGACATGGTGGTCCAGGCCAATGCCGATCACCCGCATGATTTCACCCGCGATCCGATCGATACCTATGTCGCCGACGGCTGGCTGCATGCCCGCCACACCACGCTCGGCGCCGATAACGGCCTTGGCGTGGCGGCAGCGCTGGCGGTTCTCGCTGACGAGAGCTTGGCCCATGGCCCGCTGGAAGCCCTATTCACCCTGGAAGAGGAGTCCTCCATGGGCGGGGCGTTGAACCTGGCCGAAGACTGGCTAGAGGGGCAAGTGCTGCTCAACCTGGACTCCGAGGACCGCGGCCAGGTGTATATCGGTTGTGCCGGTGGCGCCGATGTGGTGGTCGAGGCACAGTTCCCGACCCGCCCTCTGGATGATGACGAGCAGGCCTGGCGCCTGTCACTGACGGGACTGGTCGGTGGCCATTCAGGTATCGACATCCACAAGGGACGCGGCAATGCCAATCGTTTGCTGGTGCGGGTGTTGCGGGCTCTGGAAGCTTCCGGGACGAGGCTGGTCGACTATCATGGCGGCACCCTGCGCAATGCCTTGCCACGCGAGGCCTTCGCCACCCTGGCCTTGCCGCGTGCCGAAGTCGAGGCGGTCACGGTGCGACTCGCCGCCTTGCAGGACGAGCTGCGCCGTGAACTGGCCGGGGTCGACGCGGGGCTGACGCTGGCGCTGACGCCCCTCGAAGCGCACCCTGCGGAGGCCCTCACCGAGACCGCCAGCCATCTGCTGGTGAATGCGCTGCATGCTGCCCCTTGTGGCGTGGAACGGATGAGTGTCGAAGTCCCCGGCGTGGTGGAGACCTCCAACAATCTCGGCGTCGTGAGCCTGGAGAGTGGCCGCTTTTACCTATGTGCCCTGGTGCGTTCGCTGCGGGATAGTGCGACAGCGGATATCGCGGACCGTTTTACGGCGCTGTTCGCCCTGATCGGTGCCCGGACCCGGGTCGAGAATGCCTATCCGGGCTGGACGCCCAACCCGGAAAGTGCGCTGCTGGCTCGCTTTTGCCGCCTGCATCGGCAATGCCTGGGTAGCGATCCTGAGGTCAAGGTAATTCACGCCGGCCTGGAATGCGGCATTCTGGGGGGCAAGTATCCCCATCTGGAGATGGTCTCTTTCGGACCGCAGATTCGCGGTGCCCACTCGCCGGACGAGCGGGCCGAAATCGCCTCGGTAGAAGAGTTCTGGCTGCTGCTGCGGGCCTTGATCGAGGACCTGGCCAGTGATCGGGCAGCCTGAGCGGTTCAGTCGACGCGTATGGTGACCACCGGATAGCCACCCACCGTCACCAGCGGCACGCTGGAAGAGCGGTGGTAATAGTGATGATCCCCATGGCGGGGCGGTAGGTAACGTGGCTGCTCGTGGATGATCACATGCTTCTCGATGATCCGCGACGGCCGATGGTGGTGTCGGTAGTGCCTGGCATAGTGCGGCGCCCGGTAATGCCTGCCGCCCTTGTGGTGGTGGCCGTGATAGTGATGGTGGCTAGGCTGGTGGTAGCCACTGCGTCGCTCATGGTCGGCGAGTGCCGGGGTGGCGAAGGCCAGTGCCATGCCCAGCAGCAAGCCTGTCAACAGTGTCGTGTATCGCATGGGGTGTCCTCCGCTCTGCGACTGTTCGAACCACCCCCGCAGCTCCCTAACATACAGTATATTGGCTTTCCACATGCCGGCGAACGGTGTTTTCTAATATTCTGGCGCTTTCCTCGCTCTCTCCCTATTTGGCGGTCCGCACATGCAAGCGCCGTCCCGAGCGGTTCGGGACGGCGCGAGTTTGCCTATCGTGGCAGATGATTCACCCCAGGTAGGCGTTGAGCATCCACACGGTCTTTTCCTGTTCGCGGATATAGTCGCTGACCTGGGCGGCAGTCCCTTCGTCGTCGGCATCCGAGGCCAGCGACAGGATCTCGCGCTGCAGCTCGATCAGGGTCTGGTATCCCTTGAGGATGCCTCGTACGCAGGCTTCGCCGTCGTGTACGTCCTTGTCCTCGCGGATCGAGGCGATCTCTACATAGTCGCTGTAGGCGTGGACGGGCTGGTGACCCAGCGTCAGGATCCGTTCGGCAACCTCGTCGACCTTCGTCAACAGATCGGTGTAGAACTCCTCGAACTTGGTATGCAGTTCGAAGAAGCGTGGCCCCTTGACGTTCCAATGGTAGCCGCGCACGTTCATGTAGAAGATCTGGTAATTGGCCAGCAAGGCGTTGAGCTTCTCGGCGAGCTGGCTGGCGCTGGCCTGGTGTAGGCCGATGGAATTGGTGTCGGACATCTAGCTACCTCCTTGATCCGATTGCCGGAATTGGCTACCAGTCTAAGGCGAAGTGGTGACTGTCGGTTAACGAATTGTTGCCATTGCCTCTATAGCCAATGTCAATGACATGCGGGCGATGCTCGGCAATCTCAAGTTCGTGCCACGAACAGCCTGACGACCTCCTCGGCACGCTCCTCGAGCAGTTCGGCGCAGCGCGACAGCGCCTCATCCAGTGCCATGGGGCCATCGGCCAGTGCGAAGGCGGCGCTGATGCCCTCGGTATGGGCCGCTTGCCAACCCTGTCCCAACCGTCCGACCAGCGCCACGCACGGTACCTGCCTGGCCTGTGCGGCACGGGCGATGCCGATGGGGGTCTTGCCGGCCAGGCTCTGGCCATCGAGCTGCCCTTCGCCAGTGATCACCAGGTCCGCGTTCGCGAGCAGGCGAGGGAAATCCACCTGTTCCATCACCAGTTCGATGCCCGGGCGTAGGCTGGCACCCAGGAAGGCGCGCGCGGCGAAGCCCATGCCGCCCGCAGCGCCGGCGCCGGGAAGATCGCGGTGATCCGTTCCCATCGCCTTGGCGGTGAGGTCGGCAAAGCGGCTCAAGGCCGCATCCAGGGCCTCGACCTCGGCTTGGCTGGCCCCCTTCTGCGGGCCGAATACGGCGCTGGCGCCACGGCTGCCCAGCAAAGGGTTGTCGACGTCCACGGCGGCCTCGATCTCGAGTGTCGCGAGCCGCGAGTCGAGGCCCGACAGGTCGAGCTCGGCCAGGTTCGCCAGCGCCGCACCGCCCGGCGGCAGGAGATGGCCGTCGCTATCCAGCAGGCGGCCGCCGAGAGCGCTCAGCATGCCGGCGCCGGCATCGTTGGTGGCGCTGCCGCCCAGGGTCAACAGCAGGCGTTCGGCACCGGCATCCAACGCCTCGCGAATCAACTCGCCGACCCCGAAGGTGGTGCTGTGCAGAGCCGTGCGTTCTTCGCGTGCGAGTTGCTGCAGGCCGCTGGCCTCGGCCAGTTCGACGAAGGCCGTCCGTGTCCCGGGTTGCCAACCCCAGGCCGCGGTCAAGGGACGCCCCAGGGCATCCTGTACCCGTGCCTCACGGCGTTCGGCGCCGGTGGCGGCGAGCAGAGCGTCGAGGGTGCCTTCCCCGCCGTCGCCCATCGGGCACTCGTGCGCGATGACATCGGGGCGTGCCCGGCGCGCCCCTGCGGCAATCGCCGCTGCGGCGTCACGGGCGGATAGGGCGTCCTTGAAGCTGTCCGGGGCGATCAGGAGGTTCATGTGTCGGGTTCCGTGGCGGTAGGGGGCGAACCTTGACAATGCCGATACCGGTTCGATTCGCCTAAGCTTGACGATATCGGGAAGGCGCTTCAACCCTGCGCATCTCTCCTCACAGGGCGCGATGGCGCATACACTGATGACAAGAACACCAGTGGAGAACGCCCATGCGAGTCTGGGTCTTGTCGATGGCGGTGTGGCTTGCCGGGTGTGCCAGCGGTCCGGCGACATTGCCCGAGGATATGTCGCCGCCAGCCGCCGAGTGTCGCTGGGAACAGCAACTGGCGGGAGCCGAGGCCAACGAGCCTGTGGTCGCGGCGCTCGAGGCCCAAGGCTTTACGATACGCGATACCAATAGCGACCTGGGGCTGGTCAGTGCCGAGCGCACTCGTGTGATCTATGGCTATCACCGGTATTATGACCCCTGGCCATATGGCGGCTGGTATGGTTTCTATGGCCTCGGCTCCCGACACTACATGGGGGGCGGCATCGGGCTCGGCTTCGGCACGAGCGTGGGCGGCAGTGCCCAGCGCCAGGAACGGGTTTCGGTGGTTGCCGACGGTGAGTGGGTGCAAGTGTCCCGCGATGTGAGGGTCGTCGACATCGACGGCGTGACGCGCGAGAGCTACACCGCCAGCGACGCCGATTTCTGTCGCGAGTTGCGTACCACCATCGATGCCGAGAGAGCGAGGGAGTCACCATGATCCTGCGTGGCTTGCTACTGTTCGGTATCGTGCTGACCCTCGCGGCCTGCGCCACCACGCCTGCCCCGGTCGAGCCGCGCGCGATGACGCTGGCCGCCAGCCAGCAACGGGTACTCGAGGAGGGGGTTGCCATGCTGGCCGAGCGTGGCTACGTGATTCGCCATGCTGATACCGACCTGGGGCGCGCCGAGGCCGTTTCGGCCACCTGGCCAGGCTACCAGATTACCCTTCAGGTCGACGCCGTGGGCGAAGACAGCAGCCGAGTGGCGTTCAGTGGGCAGCGTGGCCAGCGGCCGCTGGAACCCTATAGTCTCGACCGCTTGTTGGTCGATCTGCAGGCCCGGCTGGGCCTGGCGCCATGAGCGTCGCGGGGACAGGCGACGAGTGGCGAGCGCGGCTACGATGGTGGGGGCCGACCTGTGCGGCTGTCGTGATTCTGGGCCTGCTGTGGTGGGTGTGGCATTGGCAGTTCGATCAGGCCACTCGCGAGGCTGAACGTTACGCCGACAACCGCCTGGCGCTGTATACCAGCAGCTTGCAGGGAGCCCTCGAACGCTTCACCTACCTGCCGGAACTGCTGGCTCGCCAGCCGCTGGTCCAGGCGGCGTTGGTCGATGAGGTGGGGGTGTTCACTGAACAGGTCAACGCCTACCTGGCCCTGGTGGCCGAGCGTTCCGGGGCCGAGGCGATCTTCCTGATGAATGCCGAGGGCCTGACCCTGGCGGCCAGCAATCATGGCGATGACCAGAGCTTCATCGGCCACAACTATCTCTTCCGCCCCTATTTCATCGAGGCCATGGCGGGTGGGCGCGGCGAGTTCTTCGCCATCGGCAGCACCACCGGACGCGCCGGGTATTTCGTCTCGACCGCGGTGGGGGGTGCCCGGCACGACGGCGATACCCCGGCCGGAGTGCTGGCGCTCAAGGTCTCGCTGGAGTCGCTGCAGGAGGACTGGCGCCGTGCCGGCGAGAAGGTGCTGCTGTCGGACGCCAATGGGGTGGTGCTCCTCTCCAGCCGCCCCGACTGGCGCTACCGTCGGCTGGGGGAGATCGACGCCAAGGCGCTGGCCGGCATCCGCGAGCAGCGCCAGTTCATGGGCGCGGCGTTGGAGCCCCTGGGCCAGCGCCTGCGGGACGGCTCTCTGCTGATCGGCGGCGGTGGCGTCGGCGCGCGCTTCCTGGATGCATCCCGTGGTTTGTCGACCCTGGGGTGGACCATGCACTACCTGGTGCCGGTGCGCCCGCTGTATACCCGCGCGCGCAATACCCTGCTGGCGGCCACGGCGGTGGTGGTGGCGTTGCTGCTGCTGGGGCTGTGGTTGCGCGAACGCCAGAAGCGTCTGCGCCTGCGGGAGCGTGAGACGCGGATCATGCGCGAGGCCAACGAGCGTCTGGAGAGCCGCGTCACTGAGCGCACCCGGGAGTTGCAGTCGGCCCAGGCCGAACTGGTGCAGGCCGGCAAGCTGGCGGCACTGGGCACCATGGCCGCCGGCATCGCCCACGAGCTGAATCAGCCGCTGGCGGGTATCCGCACCTACGCGGCCAGCGGCGAGCGGCTGCTCGAGCGCGGTCGTCACGACGCTGCGGGCGACAACTTCCGGCGCATCCAGGTGCTCTCCGAGCGCCTGGCCACCCTGATCCGCCAGCTCAAGCTGTTCGCCCGCAAGGGCGGGGCGCGCGAACCGGTGGATCTGTCGGCGCGGATCGACTTCGTCGTCGAGCTGCTCGAGGAGCGCCTGCGGCGCCAGGACGTGGTCCTGCACATCGAGAGGAGCGGTGGCGTCTCCGCCGAGCCAGCGTGGATCGCCGGTGACGAGGTGCGCCTCGAGCAACTGATCACCAACCTGCTGCGCAACGCCCTCGATGCCGTGCGCGGGGTCGAGGCGCCGCGACTGGATATCGCCATCGAAGCCGATGAACAACGGGTCCGATTGTGGGTCGCCGACAATGGCCCGGGCATCGACGAGGCGGCGCTGGAGCATCTCTTCGATCCCTTCTTCACCACCAAGACGGTGGGAGACGGCCTGGGCCTGGGGCTATTCATCGTCTATGGCATCGTGCAGGATCTTGAGGGCCGCATTCGCGCCGAGAATCGTCCCCGGGAAGCGGGGGGCGGTGCCTGTTTCTGCGTCGAGCTGCCCCGAGCGTATCCTGCCACCTCCACCCCCAAGACTGCCAGGGAACCGCTGTCATGAGCGCCGCGTCCGCAAGTACGATCTTCTTGGAGACGACCGAGTTGCCGATCTGGCTGGTCGATGACGACCCCGATGTCCGCGAGTCCCTAAGCCAGTGGCTGGAACTCTCAGAGCTCACGGTGCGTACCTTCAGTCGTGCCCAGTCGGCGCTCGAGGCGTTGCGGGACGAAGCCCCCTGTGGGGTGCTGGTCAGCGATGTCAAGATGCCGGGGCTCGATGGTCTTGCACTGCTGCGCGCCGTACAGGAGCTCGATGAGGCGCTGCCGGTGGTGTTGATCACCGGTCATGGCGATGTGCCCATGGCGGTGGCGGCCATGCGCGAGGGCGCCTGGGACTTCGTCGAAAAGCCCTTCGAGCCCGAGCAGCTCGAGGAGCGCGTGCGCCGAGCCCTGGAGCGCCGCCGCTTGGCCCTCGACAATCGACGCCTGCGAGTCGCGCTGAAGCAGGGCGGGTTGGCGAGCCGTCTGCTCGGTGCGGCACCGGCCATGACCCGGCTGCGCGAGCAGTTGATGAATCTGGCACCGACCCGTGCCAATATCCTGGTGCATGGCGAGACCGGCAGTGGCAAGGAGGTGGTAGCGCGTTGCCTGCATGACTACGGCCCCGGTGAGGGTGCCCCCTTCGTGGCGCTCAACTGCGGTGCCATCGCCCCGGAGCTGATCGAATCCGAGCTGTTCGGCCACGAGAAGGGCGCCTTTACCGGGGCCATCGAGCGGCGTATCGGCAAGCTGGAGCATGCCAGCGGCGGCACCCTGTTTCTCGACGAGATCGAGTCGCTGCCGCTGGCCGCCCAGGTCAAGCTGCTGCGCGCCCTGCAGGAGGGCGAGATCGGCCGCCTGGGCAGTAATGCGATGATCGCACTCGACCTGCGGGTGGTCGCCGCGACCAAGACCGATCTGCTGGTCCTGGCGGCGCGTGGCGAGTTTCGCGAGGATCTCTACTACCGGCTGGCCATCGCCGAACTGAGCATCCCGCCGTTGCGTGAGCGGCGCGAGGATATCGGGCTGCTGTTTCGTCACTTCTGCCAGCAGGCGGCCGAGGTGCACGACCGCCCTCCGTGCCATCCCGGTACGGAACTTCTCGCGGCCCTGGGGCATCATCAGTGGCCGGGAAACCTGCGCGAGCTGCGCAATGCCGCGACCCGCTTTATCCTGGGCCTGGAGATTCCCCAACTGAGCGAGGAAAACGGCGAGCAGCGGATCTCCCTGGCGGCCCAACTGGCGGCCTTCGAGTCGGTGTTGCTGCGGGCGGCCCTGAGCCGGCACGAAGGCAATATCCAGGCGGTACTCGAGGAACTGGAGCTGCCGCGGCGCACGCTCAACCAGAAGATGCAGAAATATGGGCTGCGCCGCGAGGCCTTCCTCGTGGCGCCTGACGAATGACGCCTGATCACGACGACTGGGGATGTTCCCGAATGCTGAAGCCTTACCTTATCGGCAAGTGGAGGGCCATGGGCCTGGGCTTGCTGTTGCTGATACCGGGGATGGCGAGCGCCCACCCTCACGGCTGGATCGATCTGAGCGTGCGCGTGATCCTCGATGACCAGGGGCGCGTCGCGGCTCTGCACCAGCGCTGGCGGATGGATCCCTTCTATAGCCTGGTCATCCTCGAGGAACTGGGAGCGGCCGAGGGCGAGGCCAGCATGGAGGCGCGCCTCGACCAGCTGGGTCTGGAGATCCGCGATACCCTGGCGCCGCAGCACTACTTCACCGAAATGACGTACGACGGCAAGCCGGTCGCCGCGGGAGACGTCAGCGAATACACCGTGATGGAGCGGGACGGGCGCGTGGAATTCTCCTTCCGGCTGCCGCTGGAGAGTCCTCTCGAGCTGGGAGAGGAGGCCCTCCGCTACCAGGTCTTCGACCCGAGCTACTACATCGAGGTCGTGCATGAGGCGGACCATGACGAGGTGCCGCTGGACGAGGCCCTGGTCGTGGTCGGTGGCGATCGTGTCTGCACGTCGCGTATCGCAGCGGCCGACCCCGATCCGGTCAAGGTGGCACAGGCCGCGCGACTGGATGTGACCGATGAAGCCCCCGGGGGGCTGGGCCGGTACTTTGCGGAAACCGGGGAGGTGGCATGCGCCGATTGAGTCCGGCCGCCAAGGCCGCGTGCGCGCTGCTGCCGATCCTGGTCGGCGCCTTGTTGTTGTATTGGCTGTACCAGGGCGGGGGCCAGGGGCTGGGGCTACAGATCGTGGCCTGGCAACGTGACCTGCATCGTGCCTTGACCCTGGCCATCACCGAGCTGTCCGGTTCGCCATCGCCGGCGGCCTGGGCGACACTGCTGGCCGTCAGCTTCGGTTACGGGGTCTTCCACGCCGCCGGGCCGGGGCATGGCAAGGCGGTATTGACCACCTACCTGTTGTCCCAGGGCGGTGCCCTGCGCCGTGCCCTGGCGCTGTCCTGCGCCGCCTCGCTGCTGCAGGCCCTGGTGGCCATCTCGCTGGTGGCGGTGCTGGTGCATGGGCTCGGCTGGCTGACCCGTCAGGCCATGGGCTCGGTGATGTGGGTCGAGCAGGCCAGTTTCCTGATGGTCACATTGCTGGGGCTGTGGCTGTGCGCTCGTGCCCTGCGCCAGTTGCGCCGCCGACCGGCTGCCGTCTCAGCCGCCGGCGAGCACCGTCAGGTCCATGATCCCGCGCCCCATCGGCATGACCATCACTGCGGTTGCGGCAGTGCCCACCACGTCGATCCGCTCAAAACCGGCGACTGGCGCACCGCCGTGGCCACGGTGGTGGCCATCGGCATCCGTCCCTGCAGCGGTGGCGTGCTGTTGCTGGGAGCGGCGTCGCTGCTCGGCCAGTTCTGGGTCGGGGTGGCGGCGGTGCTGGTGATGGCGGTGGGCACGTCGCTGGCGGTATCGGCCCTGGCCCTGGCCAGTGTCGTGGCACGCGGGTGGGCGGAACGCCGCCTGGTCCGCCACCACGGCGGCCGCCGTGTCCAGCGTGCGTTGGGCTGGGCGGCCTTGGGCGGGGGCATGGCCATCGTCATGCTGGGGGTCTCGCTGTCCGTGGCCGGTGCCGCCAGCCCCGGCGGTGCTCCCTTGCTCGGTGAGCCACCGGCGCACGATGGCGGGGCCGCCGTCCCACGCAGCCCCTTCGGCCCGGGGGACTGAGCCTCAGTCCAGCGCCAGCCCGGCGATCTGGGCCAGGACCTGGTCACGCATCGCCGCCTGGGCGTCGGGAGCGTAAGGCCGGGCCTGGCCGTGTCCCCAGACCGGCGCCGGCCAGGCGTCGTCGTCGTGGTTCCTGATGATCACGTGCAGGTGCAACTGAGCGACCACATTGCCCAGGGTCGCCAGGTTGAGCTTGTCACCCTCAAGGGCTTCCTTCATGGTCCGGCCCAGGGCCGTGGCCTCCTTCCATAGCTGGGCTTGATCCGCCTCGCTCAGCTCGAATACCTCGCTGACCGCGGGGCGGCGCGGAATCAGCACCAGCCAGGGAAAGCGCGAGTCGTTCATCAGGCGCACCTGGCATAACGGCAGCTCCGCGACCGGCAAGGTGTCGGCCTCCAGGCGTGGGTCCAGCGTCGGTTCAGTCATGCGAGTTTCCTTCGTGTCGGAAAGGTGATCGGCCATTTCTTGCCGATTGCCGGTGTTGGCATCGGCAAAAAATCGCCGATGGGGACGGTCGGGAGCGGCTCTGGCCAAGGAATTTTTGCGTAACTTGCTGAAAAAGAACGGATTGAAGAGTGTTGGCAGCCTTTTCGCTATAAGTCTGGGGCACAAGCATAACAAGTCCTCACCGACAGGAGATACGCCAATGCACAAGCGCCAGTTCCTCAAATCCGCCCTCGCCCTGGCCACCGCCGCGACCCTCGGCCTGACCGGCGTCACCGCCGTGGCCCAGGACGATGCCAGCGAGGGTGGGCAGTACATCATGGGTACCGCCACCACCGGCGGCACCTTCTACCCGGTGGGCGTCGCGCTATCCACCCTGGTGCGAGTCAAGCTCGAGCCCACCCACGGCATCGCGGTGTCGGCGATCAGTTCCGCCGGTTCCGCCGAGAACCTGCGCCTGATGGACGATGACCAGGCCCAGTTCGGCATCCTGCAAGCCCTCTACGGCGCCTGGGCCTGGAACGGTTCCGGTCCGGTGCCCAAGGCCTACGACAACCTTCGTTCGGTGTCGATGCTGTGGCAGAACGTCGAGCACTTCGTGATGCGCAGCAGCCGGGTCGAGACCGGCACCATCGACGACCTGACCCAGCTCTATGGCCGCGGCTTCTCCATCGGGGCGCGCAATTCCGGCACCGAGGGCTCCGGTCGGCAGATTCTTGCCGGTCTGGAGATCGACCCCGAGCAGATGGACCTGGCCTATCTGGGCTATGGCCCCAGCGCCGACTCCATGCAGAACGGCAATATCGATGGCATGAACATCCCGGCCGGGGTGCCGGCCTCGGCGGTGACCAGCGCCTACGCCAATATGGGCGATGACATTACCACCCTGAATATCACCGCGGAGCAGCTCGCGCGGATCAATGGCGAGTATCCGGTGTGGACGCCCTACGAGATCCCCGCCGACACCTATCCGAGCCAGGCAGAGCCGATCCACACCATCGCCCAGCCCAATATCCTGGTGGTCAACGCCGACGTGCCGGAAGAACACGTCTACCAGATCACCAAGGCGATGTTCGAGAACCTGCCGTTCCTCAATAACATCCATCCGGCGACCCGTGACATGGCGCTGGAGAAGGCCCTCGATGGCCTCCCGGTGCCGCTGCACCCGGGCGCCGCACGCTACTTCCAGGAACAGGGACTGGAGATTCCCGAGCACCTGCTCGAGGGGTGAGACTCGCCCATCCCCCTGCTGACCAGGCGGTCGCGACCTCGGTTGTGGCCGCTTCCCGGATCTGTCGCTGAGGTAAATCCCCATGAGTCAAATGCCCTCCGAGCCGGTGCGTGACGAAGCCGCCGGCGAGGCCCAAGAGCGTCTCGACACGCCCTGGCTGGGTCGCGTGCTGTTCGCCTTTGCCATCGTCGTGGCGTTATCGCACCTGTACTTCAATACCCTGGGCACGCTCTCCGAGGTGTGGGTCAGTGCCTTGCATTTCGGCATGTTCGGCCTGCTGTGCGCGCTCTCCGTGCCCATGCTGAGGACCGGCTCGGCGGGCGGTCGGCGCCTGGTGCTGGGTGTGGATATCCTGCTCGGCCTGGCTGCGGTGGGCTGCGCCTTCTACCTGATCGGCTTCGAGGATGCGCTCTATGCTCGTGGCGTGCGCTTCTCGAGCGCCGACTGGGTGGTGTCCATCGTCGCCCTCGGCCTGGTGCTCGAGTTCGCCCGGCGCACCACCGGTTGGTTCATCCCCCTGCTGTGTCTGGTGGCGCTGACCTACGTGGCCTGGTGGGGGCGCTATGTCGGCGGGGTATTCGGCTTCCCGGGGCTCAGCTGGGAGACGGTGCTCTATCGCAGCTACATGGGCGGCGACGGCATGCTGGGCTCGATCGCTCGGATCTCCTGGTCCTATGTGTTCATGTTCATCCTGTTCGGCGCCTTCCTGGTCAAGTCCGGTGCCGGCGATTTCATCATCGAGCTGGCGCGCTGTGCCGCCGGGCGCTTTGTCGGTGGTCCCGGCTTCGTGGCGGTGTTCGCTTCCGGCTTGATGGGCTCGGTATCCGGCTCCAGCGTGGCCAATACCGTGTCCACCGGGGTCATCACCATTCCGCTGATGCGCAAGGCCGGCTTCCCGGCACGCTTCGCCGCCGGGGTCGAGGCCGCGGCCTCCACCGGTGGGCAATTGATGCCGCCGGTGATGGGCGCCGGGGCCTTCATCATGGCTTCCTATACCCAGGTTTCCTATCTGACCATCATCGGCGTGGCGGCGCTGCCGGCATTGCTGTACTTCCTGTCGGTGGCAATGTTCGTGCGCATCGAGGCCAAGCGAAGCAATGCCCAGCCCGTCGAGACAGCAGAGGCGCCGCGGCTGCTCGAAGTGCTCAAGGGCGGCTGGCACTTCCTGCTGCCGCTGGTGGTGCTGGTGGCGGCACTGATCCATGGCTTCACGCCGACCTATGCCGCCGGCATCGCCATCCTCTCGGTGGTGGCGGCCTCCTGGCTGTCGAAGGCGCCGATGACGCCTCGCACCATCCTCGAGGCCTTGGCACTGGGGACGCGCAACATGACCACCACGGCGATCCTGCTGCTCACCGTGGGGCTGATCGTCAATGTGGTCTCGACCACCGGCATCGGCAATACCTTCTCGCTGATGATCACTGACTGGGCCGGTGGCAGCCTACTGATCACCATGGTGCTGATCGCCATCGCCTCGCTGGTGTTGGGCATGGGGCTGCCGGTCACCGCCGCCTATATCGTGCTGGGCACCCTGTCGGCACCGGCCCTTTATGGCCTGATGGCCCACAGCCAGTTGCTCGAGCTGCTCATGGCCGGCGATCTGCCGCAGCAGGCCCAGGCGATCTTCATGCTGGCCGCGCCGGACCACCTGGAGGCACTCAATGCGCCCATGGATGCTGCCAGTGCTCGCGAACTGTTGGCCGTGGTGCCGGACGACTTCCGTAACCAGCTCTATGAGCAGGCGCTGTCGCCGCATACCCTGACCATGGCGCTGGTGGCAGCACATATGGTCATCTTCTGGTTGTCCCAGGACTCCAATGTCACCCCGCCGGTATGCCTGACCGCCTTCGCCGCCGCGGCCATCGCCAAGACGCCGCCGATGCGCACCGGTTTCACTGCCTGGAAGATCGCCAAGGGACTCTATATCATCCCGCTGTTGTTCGTCTGGTCGCCGCTGATCGGCGGTACCCCCGTGGAGATGCTGACGGTATTCGCCTTCGCACTGTTCGGCATCTATGCCATCATCGCCGGGCTGGAAGGCTTCCTCGAGCACGAGTTGTCCTGGTGGCTGCGCCTGGCGATGTTTCCCATCGGCGCCTTGATGCTGTGGCCCCATGGCGAGTTGGCGCTGGACTGCCTGGGGCTGGGGATCTTCCTGGCGATACTGGTATGGAGTTCGCGCGCAGGACGCGCGCCACAACAGGCAATGGCATGACGCTAGTCGAAGCCCTGGCCCTGATCGCGATCGGGGCCGTGGCCGGTTTCATCAATGTACTCTCGGCCGGCGGCTCGATGCTGACGCTGCCGCTGCTGATGTTCCTGGGCCTGCCGCCCCAGACGGCCAACGGCACCAACCGTGTATCCATCGTGCTGCAAAGCGTAGCGGCGGTGGGCAGCTTTCGACGGGCCGGTGCGAGTCATATCGGTTTGAGTGCGCGCTTGTCGGTACCGGCAGTGGTGGGGGCCCTGCTCGGTGCCTGGCTGGCCATGCAGGTCAGCGATGCCATGTTCGAGGCGATACTGATCGCGGTCATGGTCGGCTGTTCGGTGGCGATGCTGCTACCTCGACCGCATGTCGATACCCGTCCCCTCACCCCCGAGCGCCTGACGCCTACGCTCTACCTGGCAATGTTCGCTATCGGAGTGTATGGCGGCTTCCTTCAGGTAGGCGTCGGCATCCTGTTCATGGTGGTGCTCTATCGCATGCTCAAGATCGACCTCGCTCAGGTCAATGTCTTCAAGGTCTTCATCATCCTGGTCTATACGCTGCCGGCCCTGGCGCTGTTCGTGTATCACGACCAGGTACGCTGGGGCTATGGTCTGTTATTGGCGCTCGGCAGCATGGCCGGTGCCTGGTTGGCAGTAAAGGTCAACATGGGGCCACGTGGGGCGGCCTGGATCAAGGGGCTGACCATCGCCGTGATCGTGGCGATTATCTTGCGGTTGGCGCTGGGGTAGGGCGGGTAAACGGTGCTAGTTTATTAAAAGAAAGTGGCCTTTCGTTGCCAGTTGGGCCAAGGCGCGAGGAAACGACGATGAAACGATTAGCCTCCCTGCTGCTGGTATCGCTGTTCACCCTGTCGCTGCTGAGTGGCTGCAATACCATTCGCGGCATGGGGCAGGATATCGAGCGTGGCGGTGAAGCCGTGCAGGATGCCGCCAATGATAATGGTAGCGGTGGCAACAACGGTGGCGGTGGTTACTGAACGGCCACCGTGCCGGCGGTTTGCTGCCATGATGTCGCCTGGAGCCGGCGGTGGGATGTGGCCAGCAAGGGCAATCACTGTGCGAGCGTGGCGCTTGCCTGCTAGGCTGAATTGGGGCGCCCTTTCAGGGTGAAAGTGGAGATTCCGTTTGTTAAGGAGGACCCCATGAAGAAAGTCATGTCCCTGCTGTTCGTTCTGCTGATGAGCGCCAGCGTGTTGAGTGGCTGCAATACCCTCGAAGGCGCTGGTGAAGATATCGAGCAAGGTGGCGAAGCCATACAGGACGAGGCTGAATGACATCGGGCCCACGCGTAGGCGATGGAGGTAGGCCCACGAACCCTTTGCCTACTTCTATCGCTTGACGCGGCCACCACGCAAAGGATCTGCCCATGCTGTCGACCCTTCTCAAGCGACTCCCCTCGTGGGGTGCCGTGTTAGCCATGGCTGCGTGCAGCGCCAGCCCCCAGCAATCGATCAGCCGCGAGGAAGCGCCTCCCCCACCGAGGGTCGATAGCGGAAACGATCGTTGTGGTGCCCAGTCGGTTCAGGATCGCGTCGGCCGCGAATTCAGCGATGCCCTGCGAGAAGCCATCGCTGAAGAAAGCCGTGCCGAGCGCATGCGGGTGCTGCGCCCGGGGGACATGGCCACCATGGACCACCGCCCCGACCGGTTGAACATTCATCTGGATGACGACAACGTCATTGTCCGAATCGAATGTGGCTGACCGGGAATTCACCAGACCAGGCGGAGCTAGCCGAGGATAAAGATCACGCAGGCGGCGGTCATGGCGCCCATCAGGCCATTGAATACTCGCCAGGCACGAGCGCTCTTCAGCAAACGGCCGATGGCCAACCCGAAACCGGCCCACAAGGCGATGCAGGGTAGTGCCACCAGTTCGGCGAAGGCCGCCAGCAGCAAGGCATTGACCAGAGTGTCACCGCCTTGTGGCAGAAAGCCCGCCATCAGTGCCAGACCCATGACCCAGGCCTTGGGGTTGGCGAACTGAAAGGCCGCCGCCTGCCAGAAGGTCAGCGGACGCCCCTCGCCCTGCACTCGCAGGTTCGGTGGCGGGGCAGTGGCGATCTTCCAGGCCAGGTAGAGCAGATAGGCGCTACCGACGATACGCAGCAGCATCTGCACCGCCGGGTAGCGCTCGAACAGCAGCCCAAGTCCCAGAGCGATGCCGGCGAACAGTACGAAGCAGCCGCCGAGAATCCCGAGAATGTGCGGCACGGTCCGCCGGAAGCCGTAGTTGGCACCCGAGGCGGTGAGCATGACATTGTTGGGTCCGGGCGTGATGGTCATGGAGATCATGTACAGCGTTGCCGGTCCCAGGAAAGCCAATCCTTCGATCATGATTGCACCCATACAATCTTGCCTGATTCGTTTCCCTTTCGTGCAATTTTGAGCATAATGGGTACAATTTCGGCGTCAATGGATTTATTGTCACCATGACAATCTGGGTGCCCGAACTGTCCACACAGGGGCCGCGCTATCGCGCCATCGTCAATGCCATTACCGAGGCCATCCAGCGGGAGCGGCTGAAACCGGGGGAACGGCTGCCGCCCCAGCGTCGTCTGGCCGATGCCCTGGGCGTCACGGTGGGTACGGTGACCCGGGCCTATGCCGAGGCCGAGCGCCAGGGGCTGGTCGAGGCACGCGTGGGTAGCGGTACCTATGTGCAGGGCGGTGATACATCGACCGCTGTCTTCCGCCAGATCACTCTCCATGGGGACGAGGAACTCGTCGATCTCAGTCTCAGCCTACCCCCGCCACATCCGGATCGCCCCCAAGGGTTGGGCGAAGCGCTCGGCGCCATCGCGCGCGATCCGCTGGCGTTACGGCAGGTCGTGGATTACCAGCACGAGCAGGGCATGACGCGACACCGTGAGGTGTTGGCCGCCTGGATGATGCGCCTCGGCATCGCCGTCGATGCCGAGGAACTGATCATCACCCAGGGTGGGCAGCACGGTATTTTCCTGGCGCTGCAGGCATTGGCACAGCCGGGTGAGCGTATCGCCGCCAGCGCGCTCACCTATCCCGGGCTGATCTGCGCGGCCCAGCAGCTGCACCTGAAGGCCTTGCGCGTCCCCTTGGACGATGAGGGTATGGATGTCGAGGCGCTGGCTCGGCTGTGTAGCCAGCAGCCGCCGCGGCTGGTCTATGTCACGCCGGACCAGAACAACCCCACGGGCGTGTGCCTGTCGGAGTCGCGCCGGGAGCGCTTGGCCGAGCTGGCTCGCGAACATGATTTCTGGATCGTCGAGGATGGCGTGCAATACCTGCCTCCCGATGAGCGGGGCACGCCGTTGTACCGACTGGCACCGGAGCGAACGCTGTACTTGTTCAGTACCTCGAAGGTGATCGCCGGCGGGATGCGCATCGGTACCCTGCGCGTGCCGCACACGATGCGCGAGAGATTGGCCACCCTGCAACGAGCCCAGAGCTGGATGGTCCCCCCGTTGATGGCGGAGGCCGTATGCCGCTGGATCGACAGCGGCGCGGCCGAGCGCCTGCTGGCTTGGCAACTGGAGGAGATCGCCGCTCGCCAACGGCTGGCAAAGGATCGGCTGGCGACCTTCAGGCCCGGCGGTCGGCCTCACGGCTTTCATCTGTGGCTGGAACTGCCGGCAGGGCAGCGTGCCGCGGCCCTGATCGAGCAGCTCGAGCGTCAGCATGTGCGGGTCACCAGTGCCGAGCCGTTCTGTGTCGGCAGCGAGCCGGCCCCCCAGGCGATCCGCCTGTGTGTCAGCGCCGCTGCCAGCCGCGAGGCGCTGACAAGGGCTCTGGAGACGCTGGCCTCGTTGCTGGAGGCACCACCGGCCAGCCCTTGGCGAACCCTGTGACTTGCATGTGTGGTGAAGGACCCCCAGTTTAGGGGTAACCCACCTGCGAGGAGATACGCATGATCCGGGCTAACGTCTTGCACCATGGAACCCTTCACTGCTTTCCCGCCGGGCTGCGTGACGAACGCGGCCGACTGGTCAATGCCGAGGTCTCGGCGGTGGTCTACGACGGACATCGCCTGATTCTCGCCAGCGACAAGCCGATTCCGGGACCCGACCGCTCGGCGGTGTTCGCCGTGGATATCACCGAACGCGGGGTGCCCGACGATGCGACTCTCGAGTATTTCACTGCCGAGGCCATCGTGCGGGCCACCAAATACGAGGATTTCGCCCTGACCGCCGATGGTCGCCATGTGCTGGCGACCACGGGCTTCGATCGCATCGATGACGCGAGTCATGACCTCAATGCCTACAATCACCTGCTGATCTGGCCGCTGGGCGAGCCGAACCAGGTTCAGGTGGTGGATCCCGACCCGCGTGACGGCGTCGAAGGTTCGCTGGAACTGCGTGCCAAGCTCGATGGGGCGATCGGTGCCCCCTACTACAAGATCGAGGGGCTGGCAGCGATTCCCGGCGACCGGGGTGACGGCCTGTTGCTGTTCGGCGTACGCGAGCAGGGTGCCGCCCATGACGATTTCGATTACGTCTGCCGCGTGGTGGGCGCCCACTACCGGGTCAATGCCTCCGGTAACGTGGAGTTCGTCGATGAGCTGCGCAGCCTCTATCGTTTCGATCCGCAAGCATGCGAGGGGGTGCGATACGTCTGCGGGCTATCGAGCCTGGAATACGATCCCTTCAATGAGCGTCTCTACCTGCTGACCAGTTTCGAGACCGAAGACGCTGGCACCGAACATATCGGTGGCTATCTGTGGCAGGTGTCGCTGGCCGATTTCGCCGCGGGCAGGGCGCCACAGTTGGTGGCTGACGAGCGGGGGATACCGCTGGAGTTCGAGCACAAGGCCGAGGGCCTGGCGGTGCTGAGCCCCTCCCGGCTGTTCGTCGCCTACGATAACGATCGTCACCTGGGCTTGGGGGCGATCGACGAACGCGACGAACGCCATGCCTGCGAGGCCCCCTATACCCTGCTCGACATGCGTGGCTGAACGCGACGACGCTGCACCCCACGTGTGGCGCCCGTTGCCGATGGCAACCGTCATTTGTATCTGTCGCGCCACTCTTTGACGGCGACTTTTGCCTTGAGCATCTCGAGCATGTCGATCAACACCTGTTCGGTAACCCGATCGGTATGCTTGTCGACCTTGAGCCAGGCATCGAAGCCGCTATCGGCGAGACGTTCCACCAGGGCGCTGAACTCGGGTGAGCGCAGGCCCTCGACGGCTTCATGGACCAGCCGGCAGGCGATATCGCTGAGCGAGGCATCCAGGGTGTTGGCAAGCTGGTTACCCATGGGCAGGCGCTTGAGGCGCTGGATCTCGCGGCTCTCGGCCAGGGTGCGGCCGACCAGGGCACTGACATAGCGCATCAGGTCGGCACGGTTATGGGCATAGGCGCTCCCCGCCATGTCTTCCAGGCGGCGGGTGATCTCGTGGATCAATTGCTGCTTGCGCGGCATGACGACGTTGTCGGTGAGGCGCCTGGATAGTGAGTCGCTGGCACGCACCTGGTCCTGGACGCTGTCCAGCAGGCGCAGCGCGATGCGATCGGAGAGCTCCTCCATGAGGATGTCATAGTACTTGGCGTAGATGGCGTAGAGCCGCCAGCGGCGGATGTCGATCAGGCCCAGGCGCTGCAGTCGATGCAGCAGCGAGACGAGGCGCAGTACGCGCAGCAGGCGGAAGCCACCCGTGGGAATGCAGCCCAGCACATCGTACCAGTGCACGAAGGGGTAGAAGAACCAGCGGTGGTAGCGGTGTTCGGCGATGGCAATCGCCCAGCCCAGCAGGACATCGAGCACGAAGATCGCCACGAAGGTCAGGTCGATGGCGACGAAGTTGGCGTGGACATAGCGGTCATAGATACCGTGCAGACGTGGTGTCAACGCCTCGAAAGCGGCATTCAAGGGAGGAAGCAGGAACAGGCTGTCGAACAACAGCAGCGCCAGGTTGGCCACGACCAGCACGATGATCAACAGATCCCAGGCCAGGTGGACGCGCTCCAGGACCAGGCTGATCGGGCGTGGTGTCGAAGATGGCATGGCGCCTCCTTGTGCCGTCTGTCTCTAGCCTAGAGGGCGACCACCCGTTTGCCCAGGTTGTCACCCTCGAACAGCCCGATCAGGGCGCTGGGGATCGCCTCGAGGCCACCTTGCACCATATCGAGTCGCCAGTGTATCCGGCCACTGGCCACGCGCGGTGACATATCACGCAGAAACGCCTCGAAGCGGTCGCCGTAGTCGGGGGCCACGAAAGGAATCACCGCCACGCCGCGTTCACCGAGCCACGCCAGGTTGGCGGGTGCCTGACGCGGCCGTGGGGATTGGTACTGGCTGATCAACCCACAGACGATAACGCGTCCGCCCGAGCGCATGGCATCGATGGCGGCGGCGAAGGCACGCCCGCCGACATTCTCGAAGTCGAGCGTCAGGCCCTCGGGTGCGACCCTTTGCAGGTGTTCGCCGAAGTCGGGGGCACGGTGATCGAGTACCGTGTCGAAGCCGAGCCCGCGCAGCCAGGCGCGCTTGTCCTCGCGCCCGGCGCTGACGATCACCCGTGCGCCAGCCTCGCGGGCCAACTGGGCAGCGATGGAGCCCACGGCACCCGCCGCGGCGGAGACCAGCACGCAGTCCTGAGGTCGGGGCTGGCCCAGCAGTGACATACCCAGCCAGGCGGTGAAGCCGGTCATGCCCAGCGGGTGCAGCCAGGCCAGCGGCGGTTCGCCGCTGGGAGCATGGCGCAAGCCATTGCCGTCGTGGGCGAGGAGTTCCTGCATCGGCAGGTGCCCTATCGCCCAGTCGCCGGCGGCCCAGTCGGGATGACGGCTCGCCACGACCTCGGCCGCGGTGTAGCCCGACAGCACACTGCCAGGTTCCCAGCGCCGGATATAGCCGTAGCCCTGCGCTTGCATGCGCGTGCGCATGTAAGGGTCGACACTGATGAAGCGTGGACGCAACAGCAGGGCGGCGTCCGCCGCAGTCGGCGAAGCGACTTCCTCTATGGCGAAGTGCTCCGTGGTCAGGCTTCCATGCGGTCGACTGGCTAGCGTCAGGCGCTGCATGGCAGCCCGCGGGGCGTTGGCTCAGGTCGGCTCGGCGTAGTGGTGCTCGGCATAATGATGCTCGTGAGTGCGCCGGGCTTCGTCTTCGGCCTGCTTGCGCAGTTTCTTGCGCAGCGCGGCTTTCTCGAAGCGCAGTTTCTGCAGTGGCGTCTTCAGGCGCAGCGGGGGCACTTCGGCCGGATTGCCATCCGGGTCGACGGCGACCATGGTCAGGTAGCAGCTGTTGGTATGGCGAATGACCTTTTCCTGGATCGATTCGGCGATCACCTTGATGCCGATCTCCATCGACGAGCGTCCCACATGGTTCACCGAGGCGAGAAAGGTCACCAACTCGCCGACATGTATCGGTTGCTTGAACAATACTTGGTCCACCGACAGGGTGACCACGTAGCTGCCCGAATAGCGGCTGGCGCAGGCATAGGCGACTTCGTCGAGCTTCTTGAGAATGGCGCCACCATGGACCTTGCCACTGAAATTAGCCATATCGGGGGTCATCAGCACGGTCATCGTCAGTTCGTGCTGGCGGGGGAGGTCGTCGTAGGTCACGGCAGGCGTGCTCCTGAGGTGGGAAATCTTCGATCAGCATAGCGCGTTGCCCCGGGCCATGCATGGCCCGGGGCGACATTCCTGGTCAGTCACCGACCTTTAGCAGTGTCTTCAGAAATAGGTCAGGCCCAAGGCAATAATCACGCCGGTCGTGAATAGCTGGACCAGGCAGAAGCCCATGATGTCCTTGGCGTTGAGGCCGGCGATGGCCAGCACCGGCAGCGCCCAGAACGGCTGCAACAGGTTGGTCCAGGCGTCACCCCAGGCCACTGACATGGCCACGCGTGTGATGTCGACCCCCAGCGCCTCGGCGGCCGGCAGCATCACCGGCGCCTGCACCGCCCATTGGCCGCCCCCGGAGGGTACGAACAGATTGACCACCCCGGCACTGATGAACGACCAGAACGGCAGGGTTTCGGTCGAGGCAAAGGACACCAAGCCTTGCGACAGCGTCTGGGCCAGCCCCGACTCGCTCATGATCGCCATGATGCCGGCATAGAAGGGAAACTGGATGACGATGCCGGCACCGCCCTTGATGGCTTCATGCAGGCTGTCCAGTAGCCGCTGCGGGGTGCGGTGCAGCACGACGGCCAGGAACAGGAACAGGAAATTGACGATGTTCAGGTTCAGCCCCCCGGCGCGCAGCAGAAAATAGTCGAGCAGGAACACCAGGCCCGGGATGCCGACCAGCCAGGCCAGTACGTGGCTGTTTTCCAGGCGTTCGGCCGGGCGCGAGATGCCTGACGCCGGTGCCGGGGTGTCATCGAGCACCTTGGGGTCGACATACACGCTTTCCGCCTCGTCCGGCAGCATCAGGCGGTTGACCAGCGGCACGGCGACGAACAGGCATGCCACGATGGCCAGATTGAAGAACGAGAAGATGGTCGACCCGGTGCCAATCACGCCGATCTGGTCGACGGTGAAATGGCCATCGGTGGCAATGGTCAGCGGTATCGAACCGGCCATTCCGCCATGCCAGACGATGAAACCCGAGTAGGCACTGGCTATCAGCAGCCGATAGTCGACGCGAATCTGGCGTGCCAACTCCTTGGCAAACAGGGCGCCGATCACCAGGCCGAAGCCCCAGTTGATCCAGCTTGCCGCTAGGGAGACCAGGGTCACCAGCACGATGGCGCCGCCGGCGTTCTTTGCCAGCGCCGCCAGGCGTTGCAGGAGGCGTTTCACCGGCGGGGTGTTGGCGAGCATGAAGCCGGTGATCAGCACCAGCAGCATCTGCATGGAGAAGGTCAGCAGGTTCCAGAAGCCATCGCCCCAGTAGCGCATCACCGCCAACGGTGTCTGGCGTTCCACGGCGATCGCCGCCGCCGCGGCGATGACCGTGAGCAAGAGCACGAAGATATAAGGATCGGGCAAATAACGCTCGACCAATTTCACGGCGGGCCGTGACAGGAACTTGAGCATGACATTGTCGCTTTCATTGATTTAGATAGCACCAAACTAGCGCAATTACCTTGCCTTGTGCGTATCACGCCGGTCAACGTTGGGCGGTCGACAGCCAGCGGGTACGGCGATAGCGAAGATAATAGCCGCCCAGGGTCGTCGAGCGCACCAGGGTGAAGGTGGTGAAGGCCAGCCACAAACCATGGTTGCCGAGCGGCAGGGTGAGCCACCATACCGGCAGGTAGGTCGCCAGGCCGACGAAGATGCTGTTGCGCATCTCGCGAGTGGCGGTGGCACCGATGAAGACGCCATCCAGCAGGTAGCTCCATACCGCAATCAAAGGCATTGCGACCATCCACGGCAAGTAGCTGGCGGCGGTAGCGCGCACCTCGGGCAGGTCGGTCAGCAACGCGATCAGGGCATTGCCGCCGAGGGCGAAGACCAGGGCAGCGGCACCCGCGGTCAGCAGCGAGAAGCGTGTCGCGGCACCCACCGCGGTGGCGAACTCGTCCCACTGGCGACGTCCCACACAGCGGCCCGTCAACGCCTCGGCGGCATGGGCGAAGCCGTCCAGGGCATAGGATGTCAGCATGATGAACTGCAGCAGCACGGCATTGGCGGCCAATACGGTATCGCCCAGGCTGGCGCCTTGGGCGGTGAAGAAGGCCATGGCGAACAACAGCCCCAGGGTGCGTGTGAAGAGATGTGCATTGACCTGGAAGAGTTCGCCATAGGCGGCGACCTTGAGAATCCGCTCGCGCAGGAAGCGGCCTTCCAGCTGTTTGAGTTGGCGGACTACCAACCATAGCCCGAAGGCCAGTGCCGTGTAATCGGCGATCACCGTGGCCCAGGCCACGCCGTCGCTGGTCATGCCCAGCCCGATCACGAAGATCAGGTCGAGAACGATATTGACACTGTTGGTGAGCACCAGGATGGCCAGCGTCACGCGTGAATTCTGCTGGCCGAGAAACCAGCCGAGAATGGTGTAGTTGGCCAGTACCGCGGGCGCCGAGAGGATGCGGATCCGTGCATATTCCCCCGCCAGTTGGGTGGCGATCTCGCTGCCGTCGAGCAGCCACAATCCGATGGCGATCAGTGGCCGCGAGAGCAGGATCAGCAGGGTACCGATGACGACAGCCATCAGCAGTGACTGGCCAAGCAGATTGCGCACTTCGGTGTCGTTCTCGCGGCCTACCGCCTGGGAGGTCAGCCCGGTAGTGCCCATGCGCAGGAAACCGAAGCCCCAGTAGAGGAAGCTGAACAGCGTCGCCCCCAGCGTCACCGCCGCCAGATAGCGTGAGTCCGGCAGATGGCCCACTACCGCGGTATCGACCAGCCCCAGCAACGGCACGGTGACGTTCGACAGGATGATCGGCCAGGCCAGCAGCCAGATACGGCGGTCAGCGGTAAGGGAGGGTGAAGACAAGCGACTTCCTTTGCGATCACGACAAAGTTGGTCGGGCAGAATACCGCTGTCAGAAGAAACAGGACAGCCCCGCTACGGCGAGGCTGTCCTGAGCATGCGGAAGGAGGGCTTAGAAAAGATAGCCAACGCTGGCCGAGAGCAGGTCGATCGTGAAATCTTCGCCGCTGTCGCTGAGGTCGTAGCGCTCATACTCGCCGCGGACCATCACTCGGCTGATCACGTATTCGGCGCCTACGCCATAGAAGGGATCGGTGCCATCGGCGTTTCCCCTGGCTTGAAAAGTTGTTGTCCCATTTTCTCTGACGGTACCTGAAACCTCGCCATCCCAGGCAAGCAGGCCCACCTTGGCATGGATGCCGAAGCCCGCCGCGATGGGCAACCGACCCAGCAGGGCAAAGCCAAAGCCATCTGCACTTGCATCGATGTTGGCAGTCACCGTGTCGCTACCGTCCATGACGGAGGCGTCGGCAGTGAAGTCGCCGAAGTCGAGATAGCTGGCTTCCAAGGCAAAATTGGGGCTGAAATCATAGCCGACAAATAGCTTGTAGCCGGTATCGCTATCATCGGTGTTGAAACCGATGTCACTCAACTCATCCAAAGTATCATTATCCAGCGTGGACTGCCCGATACCGGCACCCAGGTAGAGCCCCGTATTGGGGTCTTGCTGGTAGCCCTGGGCCAGAGCGGAAGTGCTGACCAGCGTGGTCAAAATGGCGGTGGTGGTGATAAGACGTTTCATCCTGCGCTCCCCTGCTGGGTAGGACGGTTTGGCCTGTGGAATCGAGTGGTCCGTTGGCCGAGCCTTCCCTTAGAGTAAATTAATGTAAAGAAATGTTTCAATTCATATTCTATGAGCTGATTTTACTGAGCGCCAGCAATTTGTCTGGGTGGTTCAGTGCAAGGGGGATGCAGTCATAAGGGTGTGAGGATGGTACAGAGGTAACAAAGAGGGAGAGTGTCAGTGTGAGAGCGGGATACCGCTCGAGGGAGGTGCCCAGAGAGGCCGGTGTCGATGCTGTTGTGCCGATCGGCTCGTGTCTGGCGAACTGGCTCGACGCGCTTCTGGCGCGTGAGTCGTCGTACTGGCAGGGGAGGAGTCGCTGTTATGTGGCGCCCCGCGCTCGGCAGGGCGTTCGATGTGGGATTTCGGGGTTGGCGCAGGCTCAGGCGACGGTGATGATGTGGTACTTCTCCATCAGCTGGTCGCGGGTTTCCTCATGCTCGGGATCTAGCGGAATGCAGTCCACCGGGCAGACCTGCTGGCACTGGGGCTCGTCATAGTGGCCGACACACTCGGTACACAGGTTGGGGTCGATCACGTAGATCTCTTCCCCGGGCGAAATGGCGCCGTTGGGGCATTCGGGTTCGCAGACGTCGCAGTTGATGCACTCGTCGGTGATCATCAGGGCCATAAGGCTACCTCAATGCTTCCTGAGCCTAATACTTTAGCGCGGCACTCAGGTATTGTAATGCCTGTCGAGCGCTTCGGCGACCTTGGGGTGCACGTGCTGAGAGATGTCTCCCCCCAGCCGGGCGATCTCGCGCACGATAGTGGAAGACACATAGGAGTTTTCGAGCGACGGGGTCAGGAAAAGGCTCTCCACATGTGGGGCCTGGGCACGGTTCATGTTGGCGAGCTGCAGCTCGTACTCGAAGTCGGAAACCGCGCGCAGGCCACGCAGGATAATGCGCGCCCCCTGCTGTTCGAGCAACTCGATGAGCAGACAGGAGAATCCGGTGACCTCGACATTATCCAGCGGCGCCACGACCTCGCGTGCCAATGCCACCCGAGTGTCGAGGCCCAGTGCCGGCTGCTTGCCGGGACTGGCGGCGATCGCCACCACGACCTTGTCGAACATCCGTGTCGCGCGCTCGATCAGGTCATAGTGACCATTGGTGATAGGGTCGAAAGTACCGGGATAGACCACGATGTTCATGAGGCTTCCTGTGTATCGTCAATCGTTGACGGAACCGAAAGGGTTGTCGACGGCCAGCGATACTGGCTGGGCATAGCCGGGAATCCGGATGCGTTCGGCACTGATCTCGAGCTCGGTGCCTTCCAGCACGCCTTCGCCGAAGCGATAGAGTGCCTGGAAATGCCCCTCGTCGGTCTGGCGCTCATAGGCGCTGGAGGCCTCGAGAGTTGCCGCTTGACGGGCTTTCCAGGCATCGATGGCCGCCTGGCCGTGTCGCTTGATCAGCAGCCGCTCGGTCACTTTCGGCGACAGTACCAGAGCGGTGGCGTTGTTGCCGCCGAACCCCTTGGCATTGATGAAGGCGGCATCGGCGTCGAAGGCTTCGGGAGTGCGCGAGAAATGCAGGCGCTCGGCATAAACGTCCTCAGCCACGGCGTCCAGGGTCGGGATGCCCGGTAGAAGACCATGAGCGAAGCTGCCCAGGGCGCTGGCCAGCTGATCGCCGGCGGCGCTGCCTTGCGAGTGGCCGACGAAAGCCTTGACCGCCACTACCGGCCAGGCTTCGATTCCGTAAGCGCGGGCGATCAGGTCGAAGACATGGGATTCCGTCACTCGGTTCTTGGGGGTGCTGGTGCCATGGGCATGAAGGAAGGTGCGTTGCCTGAGCGCCTCGTCACCGAGAATCTCGCGGGCCAATGCCACCGCCTTGCCGAGGGTGATGTAGTTGCCGATGCCGGGGGCCGAGATCGAGCGCTTCCAGCCGTCGGCATTGGTGAATACACCGGGAACGGCACCGAGGACCTGGGCCCCGGTTTCCAGTGCCAGGGCATCGTCCATCAACAGCAGGAACTGGCTGGCTTCGGCAATGGTGAAGCCGCAATTGCGCGCGAAGGGGCGGCAGGCGCGCTGGTAGTCGACATCGGTCAGCAGGGTCAGGGCATCCAGGACCTTGAGGCTTTCGTCATCGGCCAGTGCCCCCATGGCACGGAATCCCTCGATGATCTCGGGGGTGATCGGTGCATCGGAAGTCCCCACCATGACCACACGGCGGCGGCCGCTGGCAATGTCCTCGATAGCCAGGCGCAGGTTGTAGAGGAAAGTGGCACAGGCGCCCTGGACGGCGCCGGTGGCACCGACGCTGCCCAGTACATAGGCATTCAGAAAGTCGGCAGGCATCTGGCCGTAGCCAAGCGGCATCTGCTTGGAGGTGGCGCGATTGCCGGAAACGAAGCTCTTGAGCAGGCCGCCCCAGCCTTCGTCATCGAGCTGGCCGATCGAGTTGCCGGCATAGACGGCGATGGCATCCGGATCGAGACGATCACGCAGGGCACCCCAGTCGAGACCGCTCTGTCCCAGGCAGTCCGAGGCACCGAAGATGGCCATCGACAACCCGCGAGGATGATGCACGCTACGGTAGAACCGGCTGGGCTCGAAGCCACTGGGAAGCTGACCGGCGGCACGCACCAGGGCCGGACGGCGTTCGGGCAGCATGACCTCGAATGAGCCCGCCGGCACCGTCACTTCCAGGGTGTTGCGGTCGATTTCGCGAACTTGCCAGGTCTCGGGCAGGTCATCGGGAAGCTGGCGGCGACGTACTCGAAAGGTATGCGGCGAATCGAACGACAGCTGTGCCTGGCGGTTGGCGGGGATGCCGTCGGCGTTGAAGCGAGGATCTTCAATGCGGCGGATCAGGGTGTGGTCGAGCACTTGCTGGCGGTAGCGTGCCGCGAGTTCCGCGGCATCGAGAATCGTCCCGCTGGCGTCTCGCCAGTGGCCATCGTCATGGTGCCTGGCCAGGCGCATCATCGCTGCCAGCCCGACCACGGTGCGAGTCTGGTCGTCCTTGTGCAAGGCATCGAGTACCGTACGACGATACGCTTGATGGCCCGAGGTTCTGCCGGCGGCATTGACCCCGCCCATGCCGACAATCACCGGTAACTGTGACAAGCCGCGTTCCTCGTTGTGCTGTTGACGAGTCATAATTTCCATTGAGTGTCGCGATGATAGCACCGGCGCTAGTGTGGCGTCATGCGAGCCTTACCGAACAGTGGGCGTCGAAATGTGGAAAACTTCGTCAAACGAATGTTTGATGAGCGCTAGTGTTGAAGGTATGATGAAACGGCTGTTTGAGTCATACGAGTTGGTATTGGCGCATCCTCCCGGATGCGCCATTTTTTTGAAGCGCGCTCCACTTTTTTCAGGCCAGCGGGCCTCCCGGCCGATAGGGACTGGTAACATGGGTGTTTTCGCCAATCCGGATGACTGCGTTTTCGCCCATGCAAGCTGTTTCCCGCGCCATTGCCACCAACCAGGCCGGTCCTCATGAAGATCTGGCGCGGCGTGTCAGTCGTGCGCTGCAGCACCCTTTGCGCAAGCCGATCGCCGACCATACCCATCAGGCCTTCGAGGTGGCCCACCGTTGGCTGGAGGGTCGGGCGGCGCCCTTGATTCTTGATGCCGGTTGTGGGGTGGGCTTGTCGACGCGTGCCTTGGCGCGGCGTCATCCCGGCCATGCGGTCATCGGCGTCGATCGCAGTGCCGATCGCTTGTCCCGCGATCATGGCGCGTTGCCTGACAATGCCCTGCTGGTGCGAGCCGATCTGGTGGACTTCTGGCGCCTGGCGTTGCGGGCCGGCTGGCGGCCCGCGCAGCATTACCTGCTTTATCCCAATCCCTATCCCAAGGCGGCACATCTCAAGATGCGTTGGCACGGCCATCCGGTGTTTCCGGCGATCCTGGCCTTGGGAGGCGGGATCGAGTTGCGCTCCAATTGGCGACTGTACGTCGAGGAGTTCTGCCTGGCCCTGGGCCAGGTCTCCGGCATCGCTGCCGAGGTGGAGCGCCATGTACCCGAGGGTGACTATCTGACACCCTTCGAGCGCAAGTATCATCTGAGCGGCCAGGCGCTATGGCGATGTCACGCCAGCTTGCCTTATGCTCCCGACCTGTTGCCGCTCTCCTGAGCGCGTGTCGCCTGACATTCGACGGTCAAAGGATATCTTCATGGTCTATCTCTACCTGGGGCTGGCGATCGTCGCCGAAGTGATCGCTACCAGTGCCCTCAAGGCTTCCCACGAGTTCACCCGGTTGTGGCCCAGCGTGCTAGTGGTTGTCGGCTATGCCACGGCGTTCTACATGCTCACGCTGGCGTTGCGCACGCTGCCGGTGGGGATCGCCTACGCTTTCTGGGCGGGGCTGGGCATCGTATTGATCACGCTCATCGGGATGCTGGTCTATGGCGAGACGCCTGACTTGCCTGCCATTGTGGGGCTGGCCATGATCATTGGCGGTGTGGTCGTGATCCAGGTGTTTTCCAAGGTTTCCGCGCATTAGGATGTCGGGGTCGCCACCTTATTTACCTCGTCTTGTGTTTCAGGGATGACATATGTTGCGTTTGTTGACCTTCCTGTTTTGTCTGTTACCTCTCGGTGCCTTGGGTGCCGGTTTCTCCCAGCTGTCCCGTCTCGCCGACCAGGGCTTTGTCATCGGTGCCCAGGCGCGTCTGCTGGATGACGGCGAGGTACTGGGAGAGATCGGCCCCGACCGTCAGCTATCGCCGGCTTCCGTGTCCAAGCTGTATGTCGCGGCCGCGGCCCTCAAGCGTTGGGGGCCGCAGCATACCTTTACCACGCGGCTGGTGTCGGTCGGTGAGGTCGACAGTGCTGGCATTCTGCAGGGTGATCTGGTGATGGAGGGGGGCGGCGATCCGGCGCTGGCCTCGGAGGATCTGTGGCGCCTGGTTCAGGAGCTGCGCCAACGCGGCATACAAGGCATCAACGGCCAACTGGTGGTCAGCCAATGGCGCTTCGGACCGGTGGAGTGCATTACCACCGATCGTTGCGAGTCACTCTCTCGTTCAGCGAATACCTATAGTGCGCAGCTCTCCTCGGCGGGGGTCAACTTCGGCAGTTGGTGCATGAATGTGGCGCCCGGGTCAGAGCCGGGAGAAGCTGCACACCTGTCGAGCTGTGATACCGTGGAGCCTATCACCGAGGTCGAGAATGGTGTGTCGACTGTCGCTGCCGGTGGGAGCACCGCCCTCGATGCCGAGCGAGTGACCAACGGTCATGGCGATGTCATGGTATTTCGTGGCGCGATCGCACAAGAGACGTCGCTTCGCACAGTCTATCGCTCGAGCTCCGACCCGGCGATCCAGAGCGCCCGGATTCTGTTGTCGCTGCTCGAGCAGGCGGGTGTCAGCGTAAGCGGCGGCTATACCACCAGCATCACTCAACCGCCGCCGAGCGCCCGCCAATTGGCTGCCGTGGACAGCAAGCCCTTGCAGGAGCTGCTGCTGCGCACCCTCAACTATTCCAATAACTTCATGGCCGATGTGCTGAGCCTCGATCTGGTGGAAACGCCGAGGGCATCGCTGAGCGAAGCCGGAGCGGTGCTCGAGAGCGTCGCCCAGGAACTGCCGGGCCATGGTCCCCTGCGCTTGCTCAGTGGCAGTGGCCTGACCACCGAGAACCGGACTTCCGCGCTTGGAGTCAATGCCTTGCTGGAGCACATGTATCACCAGCCGTCATTGTTTCCCAGCTTCGTTGCCGGCCTGCAATCGCCGTCCAATGGCGTGATGCGTTTCATCCGCCGTGGGGGCCGCATCTTCCAGGATCATGTCATGCTCAAGACCGGCACCCTCAACCAGCCGATCTCGGTGCGTTCGGTGGGCGGCTATTTCCGCACCCAGAGCGGTCGCTGGGGGGTGTTCTCGGTGCTGGTCAATGGCAACGGCAGCACGCCCTATCTGAGTTGGTCGCAGGTACTGGATCCCTTGGCGGAGGATCTCGAGGCGATGATCGTGTCGCGCTGAGTGGACTAGCGGCGCGGGTCGATCAACACCCGCCCATGCAGTTTGCCGGTGAGCATCGTCTCGGCCCGTTCCTCGATCTGCGCGAGGCTGATCTCGTCGACCGCCATGCGCTCGAACAAGCCGTTCGGCAGGGCGGACAATCGTTGCCAGGCGGCCCGTCGGCGGTCGAAAGGGATCATCACGCTATCGGTACCGAGCAGCGACACGCCGCGCAGGATAAAGGGCATGACCGTGGTGGACAGAGCGGTGCCGCCGGCCAGGCCCACGGCAGCGACACGGCCATCGTAGTCCATCTGCGCCAGGACGTTGGCCAGGGTGCGTCCCCCCACGGTGTCGATGGCACCAGCCCAGCGGCCCTTCTCCAGGGGCCGCGGTTCTGCCTCGTAATCGGCCCGGTCGTGTATTGCATGGGCACCCAAGGCCTTGAGCCAGGCGCGTTGTTCCGTCTTGCCGGTCACTGCGTGCACCTCATAGCCAAGATGATGCAGGATCGATACCGCCCAGCTTCCCACGCCCCCGCTGGCGCCGGTCACCAGCACCCTGGCACCGGGCGCTATCCTGGCCTCTTCCAGACGGACCACGCACAGCATGGCGGTGAGGCCGGCGGTGCCCAGCAGCATTGCCTTGCGAGTCGAGAGCGGCCCGGGGCAGGGGACCAGCCACTCGGCATCGACGTTCATGGTCTCGGCATAGCCGCCCCAGTAGCGCTCGCCGACACCCCAGCCGGTGAGGATGACCCTGTCGCCGGAGGCGTACTGTTCATGATGGGATTCGCGCACGGTGCCGGCGAAATCGATGCCCGGCACGAAGGGGTAGTCGCGTACGATCTTGCCCTTGCCGGTGACGGCCAGGGCGTCCTTGTAGTTGAGGTCGGAATAGTCGATATCGACACTCACCGCGCGGTGCGGCAGGTCGCTGGGAGCGAGATCGGCGATACGGCAGCGTGGCGCCTCGTCATGCAGCATGAGAGCACGGGGCATGATGAAATCCTCCTGACGGTATCGTTATGCAACCCTAGCCCTCTCGGCGTGGCCTCGCCAACGTAACGTGCCTCCCGGCCAGGGGTTTTTTGGTAATATCGGCCACTTGGCGAGGCCAATAACCGATAAGGGCAACGTGATGAAACCTGGTCATACCGGATGGCGCCATCTGGTGCATGCGGCACATTACTCCTTCAAGGGCCTGCGTGCGGCTTACCGCAACGAATCGGCGTTTCGACAGGAAGTCGGGGTATGCCTGGTATTGTTGCCCCTCGCCATCTGGCTTGGCCGGACCCCGGTGGAATGGATCCTGCTGGTCGGCAGCTGCCTGCTGGTGCTGATCGTCGAACTGCTCAACAGCGCCATCGAGAACGTGGTCGATCGTATCGGCTCCGAGCATCACGAGCTCTCGGGACGGGCCAAGGACATCGGCTCGGCGGCGGTGATGCTGGCCTTGCTGATTCCCGGGATCACCTGGGGGGTGTTGGCTTGGCAGCGCTTCTTCGCCTGAGGTCGGTCACCGGGGTGCCGAACCTCGCCCCCCTTCGCTATGCTGGTGCCATGACCGTTGTTTTTGACTGCCCTGTCAGCCACGTGAGATGCCCATGGTCCTATCCGATGATTTTCTGCCGTTGACCGACATCCCCGAGCCGCTGCGAGCGTCACTGGGCAAGACCCAGCAGCGCCTGTGGGAGGCCTTGGACCAGGCCGATAACCTGGCATCGCTGCAGGAGCTCGACCCACCCAGCGAAAGCTGGGCGGCCTTGTCACCGGCACGTCGGGAGCAGCTTGCTCGAGTCCTGGCGATTTCCGAGTTCGCCGCCGAGACGCTGGTGCGGTATCCCGCTTGGCTGCCGCGCCTGGATGCCAACGGTGAGCTGGACGCCGCGCCGGATGCCGAAACGCTCGACCAGTGGCTCGCCGAGGCGCTGGAAAACGCCGATGACGAGGCCGCCATGCAGGCGGTCATTCGTCGCTTCCGGCGGGCACGGATGCTGGGCATCGTGTGGCGCGACCTGACCCGGCCCGAGGAAACCGACATGTGGCAGACCGCTGCCAGCGTCTCGCGTCTGGCCGAGGTGTGTCTGGAAGGCGCGCTGAGCTGGCTGGAAGCGCATTTCGCTCCACGTTGGGGATGGCCGGCCCCATGTGCGGATGGTAACCCCCAGCGTCTGGTGGTATTGGGAATGGGCAAGCTGGGCGCCGGGGAGCTCAATCTGTCGTCGGACATCGACCTCATCTTCGCCTTCCCCGAGAAGGGCGTGACCCAGGGTGGCAAACGCGAGTTCGATCATCACGAGTACTTCACCAAGCTCGGCCAGAAACTGATCAGCGCGCTCGATGCGATGACCGCCGACGGCTTCGTGTTCCGTGTCGACATGCGCCTGCGTCCGCTGGGGGATGGCGGCCCGCTGGTGGGCAGCTTCGCCATGCTGTCGAGCTACTATCAGGACCAGGGCCGTGAGTGGGAACGCTATGCCATGCTCAAGGCCAGGCCCGTCGCCGGCGATCAGGAAGGCGGGGCCGAGCTGCTGGCCAGCCTGCGTCCCTTCGTCTACCGCAAGTACCTGGATTTCGGCGCCATCGAATCGCTGCGCGAGATGAAGGGCCTGATCAATCGCGAAGTGAAGCGCAAGGGCATGGACGACAACATCAAGCTGGGCAGCGGCGGGATCCGCGAAGTGGAATTCGTGGTCCAGGCCTTCCAGTTGATTCGCGGTGGGCGCGATACCGAGCTGCAGGTCACCTCGCTGAAGACCGCGCTCGAACGCCTGCCGGCGCTGGCGCTGCTACCCCAGGAAGTGGTCGACGAGCTGTTGCCGGATTACGTCTTCCTGCGCGACCTGGAACATGCCCTGCAGGCGCTGGAGGACCGCCAGACCCAGACGCTGCCCGTAAACGCCCTCGACCGCGAGCGAGTGGCCCTGGCACTGAACATGGAGGACTGGCCGGCGGTGATGGCGCGTCTGGAAGAAGTGCGTGAGCGGGTACGCGACCATTTCGATGCGGTCATCGCCGACCCGGAAGACGAGCTCGATGCCTCGGAGGACGGCACGGCCAACCAGACCGGTGGCGACACTGTCTCTCTCGATGAGTGGCGTGCACTGTGGCGTGGTGAACTGGAGCACGGAGAGCAGGAGGATGAAGCCTGCGACCTGCTGGCGAACGCCGGTTTCGCCATGCCCGACACGTCGGCCCGGCGGCTGCATGGGCTGCGCCAGTCGCGTCAGGTCCAGAGCATGCAGCGGATCGGCTACGAGCGGCTGGATGCGCTGATGCCCATGCTGCTGGCCGCCGTCGCCGATAGCGAAGCCCCGGATACTGTACTCGAACGGGTCTTGCCGCTGATCGAGTCGGTACTGCGACGTACCGCCTATCTGGCCCTGCTACGCGAGAATCCCGATGCGCTCGAGCACCTGATGCGGCTATGTGGCGCCAGCCCCTGGATCGCCGAACAACTGGCGCGCTATCCGATCCTGCTCGATGAACTGCTGACGCCGGCCTCTCTGTATTCACCGGCCGACAAGGCGCGACTGGCCGACGAGCTGCGCCAAGCGCTGGGGCGCATCCCCGAGGATGACGAAGAAGCCCAACTCGAGACGCTACGGGTGTTCAAGCATGCCCAGGTACTGCATGTGGCGGCCTCCGATATCGCCGGGGCCCGTCCCTTGATGAAGGTCAGCGACTACCTGACCTTCATTGCCGAGGTGGTGCTCGAGCAGGTGCTGGCCATGGCCTGGAAGCACCTGGTACGCAAGCACGGCTATCCCCAGCGTCGCGACGACGAGACGGAGAACACGCATTTCATCGTCGTCGGTTACGGCAAGCTGGGCGGCATCGAGCTGGGCTATGGCTCGGACCTGGACCTGGTATTCATTCACGATGCCGACTCCCAAGGCACGACCGATGGCGAGCGTCCCATCGACAATGCGGTGTTCTTCACCCGCCTGGGGCAGCGCATCATCCACCTGCTGACCGCGGTGACCCCGGCCGGGGCGTTGTACGAAGTCGACATGCGCCTGCGGCCCTCGGGGAATTCGGGGCTGTTGGTCACTACCCTGGAAGCCTTCGCCGACTACCAGCGTCACCAGGCCTGGACGTGGGAGCATCAGGCGTTGGTGAGGGCGCGCGTGGTCGCCGGTGACCCGGGGCTCGCCGAGCGCTTTGCCGAGGTCCGGCGCGAGATACTGGGCTGTGCGCGCGATCGCGATGCACTACGCGACGAGGTGGTCAAGATGCGTCACAAGATGCGCGAGCATCTGGGCAGCAGCCCGGCGGCGCAGAAGCAAGGCCGCTTCGATATCAAGCAGGATGCCGGCGGCATGGTCGATATCGAGTTCCTGTGCCAGTATGCGGTGCTTGCCATGGGCCATGAGGCTCCCGAGCTATTGGCGTGGAGCGACAATATTCGTATTCTGGAGACATTGGAGTCCAGCGAGCGTTTGCCCGCCAGTGATTGCCGCCGTTTGCGCGAGGCCTATCTGGCCTACCGCGATGCCACCCACCGTGCGGCATTGACCAAGCAGGAAGCCCACAGTGAAGACGACGCCTTCGAGGAGCATCGGCGTCATGTGCGTGAGCTGTGGATGCGGCTACTGGAACCCTCGGCCTGAGAGGCGAGGCGCTTGCCAGGCTTCGAGATTCTTTCCTGTCACCGCCAGCGACCCGGCGTGCGGCAACACAACATATGCATGATCGTTAAGTAAAGAAGGAAGACCCTTATGTCGATGGCTGACCGCGACGGCCTCATCTGGTTCGATGGCGAACTGCTTCCCTGGCGTGACGCCAAGGTCCATGTCCTGACCCATACCCTGCACTACGGCATGGGCTGTTTCGAGGGCGTGCGCGCCTACGATACCGCGCGGGGCACGGCGATCTTCCGCCTCAAGGAGCATACCGACCGACTGTTCGATTCGGCCAAGATCCTGGGCATGCCGATGCCCTTCAGCAAGGCGCAGATCAATGACGCCTGCTGTGCCGCGGTGCGCGAAAACGACCTCGACGAGGCCTATCTGCGCCCGATGGTGTTCTTCGGCAGTGAAGGCATGGGCCTGCGCGCCGACAACCTCCAGACCCATGTGATCGTCGCCGCCTGGGAGTGGCCGTCGTACATGTCGCCGGAAGCCCGTGAACTGGGGATCAAGGTGCAGACCTCGTCGTTCACCCGCCATCACGTCAACATCGCCGTGACCCGCGCCAAGGCCAACGGCCAGTACATCAACTCGATGATGGCGCTGGCCGAGGCCCAGCGGGGCGGTTACGACGAGGCGCTGCTGCTCGATCCACAGGGCTACGCCGCGGAAGGCTCCGGCGAGAACCTGTTCGTGGTCAAGGACGGTATCATCTATACCCCGATGCTGACCTCGTGCCTCAACGGCATCACCCGCAACACCGTCCTGCACATGGCCGACCACCTGGGGCTGGAACTGCGTGAGAAGCTGATCACCCGTGACGAGATCTACGTCGCCGACGAGGCTTTCTTCACCGGTACCGCCGCCGAGGTCCTGCCGATCCGCGAACTCGACGGTCGCACCATCGGCGAAGGGCGTCGCGGCCCGCTCACCGAGAAGGTCCAGTCGCTGTACTTCGACCTGGTGCGCGGCAAGCAGGTGTTGAATGCCGAATGGCTGACACCGGTGGCGTGAGGTAGTCCACCAAAAAGGCTGCAGAAAACATCAAGCGCCCTGCCTGTGATCAACAGGCGGGGCGCTTTGCATATGTCTGCTGTATGGCAATTTTCCGCGTGGAATATCGACATGCTGGTCTCACATCATGTCTTTTTTCAATGGCTTGCATGGCCTTTAAAACTCATGAATGCGATCTGCCGGTTCGGCTACAGGACAGATAAAAAGGAAAATAGCCACATTGGTCATTTCTCCTCTATGGGCGCGTTGCGAGGTATCGAGGGCTGGCACTAAGCTCCGTATACCCTGACATGCCAAGTGGCAGATCAGAAAAGGCAACTACTAAAACAAAGCGGGTGACAATATGTTCTACAAAACAGCGCTAGCGACCAGTGTCATGATGCTTACTGCCGGCCTTTCCCAGGCAGAAGAGACCTATCGAATCGGCATAACCCAGAACAATGTCGGCGTCGACAGCTACCAGACGACCTATGAAAGTGCCTTCAAAAATGCCGCGGATGAAATAGAAAATGTCGACGTCATTGTGCTCGATGCTGGCGGTGACGTGGCACGCCAGATCGGTCAGGTTCGCAACCTTGTCCAGCAGAAGGTCGATGCCATCATCATCTGGCCAACCAATGGTCAGGCAGTCATTCCCGCCATTCGCCAGGCTCACAAAGCGGGCATTCCTGTCGTGGTAACCAACTCTAAGATCGCCGAAGCCGGGCTGGATTTCATCGCGGCCTTCTCGGGTCCCGACAATGTGCAGCAGGGGGCTTCCTCGGCCGAGATGATGTGCGATGCTCTGGGTGGTGAAGGACAGATCGTCCAGATCGCTGGCCAACCTGGCTATACCACGGCCATGGAGCGTGCCCAGGGCTTCGAGGAACAGTTGGCAGCAACATGTCCGGGGGTTGCGATCGTGGAAACCCAGCCCGCTGACTGGAATCGTGAAAAAGCCCAACGGGTCATGGAGAATTTCCTGACTAAGTATAACGATATCGATGGTGTCTATTCGGGTGATGACAACATGGGTGTTGGCGCTTTGAATGCGGCCAAGAGTGCTGGAAGGGCAAGTGACATTATCTTCATCGGTGCAACAAATTTTGCTGTGGGCTACGAAGCAATTCAGCGTGGAGAGTACTATGGCTCCATCTACCAGTCCCCCGTAGATGACGCCGAGGCGGCACTACAGACGGCACTCGATGTCCTGGCTGGGGAAGATGTGCCAAAGATGAATTTCTTCGAAACGCCGAAGATCACTGCAGAAAACCTGGATAAGTTTGAAAAGCCAGTCTTTTGATACTGTGAAATGCACGTCATTCAAGGTGGTATCAACTAAGTTTTATGTGGCTTTCATTGCCTCCGAGTCAGATGAATTGAAATCCAATTGTCCGGTGCGGAGGCGGCTACCTCGACAGACCTAGAATCATGACTCATGGCAGTGCAACAACAGTTGTAAGTCCTGAGCTCGATAGATCAGGAAGAATAACCGTTCGTTGTGCCGACAGCATAATGACCTTCAGAGAAAGGTGACACCCATACAGGTGAGTAACATGGCCTCTGTAGAACAAAGCAAACAAGGTTTCATGTTGGGCAGGATAAAAAAGTCGGATCTTCTGGGATTTCTTTCAGCCCAAGGTATTCTGATCTTTTTTCTGCTGTGCATGATTGCATTCTCATTCTTTTCCGAACAGTTTCTTTCGCAGTCGAATATTATGACGGTAGTTCGACAGGCATCGATCATCGGTATCATTGCTGTCGGTGTTAGCGTAGTGATCATCGGCGGTAATCTGGACCTATCGGTAGGGTCGATGCTTTCCTTTTCTACCGTGCTGGTCGTCGATCTGCATGACAAGATCGGACCAACGAATGCGATCATCCTGATGTTCGTCCTGACGCTGCTGCTCGGGGCCGTCAATGGCCTCCTGATCGGCTTCATGAAACTGAATTCCCTGATCGTCACCTTGGCCATGCTGTCGGCCATTCAAGGCATCATCTTGATCTACAGCGGCGGACAGAATGTCGATATTTCCAATCAGGATGCGACTTGGTTTTCCTTCTTCGGTCGAGGCTATGTGGCAGGTATCGCCTTCCCGGTGATCCTCTTCGGCCTGCTGGCCATCGTGGTGCAGGTCGTCATGTCTTTTACCGGCTACGGAAGGCGCATCTTCGCCATCGGCGGCAATCCCGTGGCGGCGGTCTATTCGGGGATCCGCAAGAATTGGTGCGTGTTCAGCACCTATCTGATCTCGGCCTTCTGCGTTGCCTGCGCCGCCCTGGTACTCGGCTCGCGCGTCATGGGCTCCCAGAACAATGTCGGCCAGGGCTACGAGCTGCTCGTGCTGGCCGGCATCATCCTCGGTGGCACGAGTCTGCTGGGCGGCGCCGGGAGCATCTGGAAGACAGTCATCGGGGTGCTGATCCTCGGCTTCATCCAGAATGGCCTGCTACTGCTCGGCTACCCCTACTACACCCAGTGGCTGGTGACCTGGGTGATCATCATCCTGGCGGTCTGGCTGGACCTGGCCAACAAGCGCAAGCGCCTGTTCACTAGCCACTCCTGACAATGGTGGACACCATGATTAATATGCAGAAATTCCTGAGGAGTGGTGCCGTCATCCAGCCGATCTGGCTGTTTGTCATCGCCATCACCATCTTCTTCAGCTTCATGTCGGAATACTTCCTGTCGCTCGGCAACCTCACCGATATCCTGGTTCAGACCTCGACCATCGGGCTGATTGCGCTGGGCATGACCTATGTGATGATCAACGGCAATATCGATCTTTCCGTGGGGGCGACGCTGGGACTGGCGGCTTCCCTGTCGGTGGGCCTGCAACCTCATGGGCTGACCATCGCCATTCTCGCCGCGCTTGCCGCCGGTCTGGTGCTGGGGGCGATCAACGGCTTGCTCGTCTGGAAGACCGGGGTCAACGCTTTCATCGTCACCCTGGGGGCCATGATCGGCGTGCGGGGACTCCTCTTCGTCTACACCGAAGAGCAGTCCTTCTACGCCAGCAATTTCGCGTTCTCGGACTTCGGCGCCAGCACCATCGGCCCGATTCCGGTGCTGGCCATCATCTTCCTGCTCTGTACGCTGGTGATGCACTTGGTGTTGAAGAAGACGGGCCATGGTCGCAACACCTTCGCCGTGGGTGGTAATCCCGAGGCGGCGGTGGATGCCGGGATCCGGATCGGTCGCCACATGATGATCAATTTCATCATCGTGGGCTTCTTCGCGGCGCTTGCCGGTGTTCTGCTGGCCACCCAGATGGGCGCGGCGACGCCGAACCTGGGCCGGGATTATGAGCTCTGGACCATCACTGCCGTGGTGCTCGGTGGCACCAAGCTGACCGGTGGCTACGGCAGCATCACCGGGACCTTGGGCGGAGTGCTGGCGATCGGCATCCTCCGCAACGGCATGAACATGATGCAGGTGCCGGCCTTCTATGTGCTGGTGATCCTGGGCGTGATCCTGATCTCCGTTCTGATCATCGATCAGCAGATCACGCTCAAGTCTTCCAAGGGGGTCCGGGTATGAACGCTTTCGATTTGAAATCGCCCATTCTTTCCCTGGTGGAAATCACCAAGAAGTTTCCGGGCGTGATTGCTCTCAACAAGGTCAACTTCGATGTCCGGGCTGGTGAAGTGCATGCCCTGCTGGGCGAGAACGGCGCGGGAAAATCCACGCTGATGAAGGTGCTCGCCGGCAAGCACCAGCCCAACGGCGGCAAGATCATCCTGGGTGGGGAGGAGCAGGTCTTCGAGAATCCCAAGCAGGCGAAGAAGAGCGGCATCGTGCTGATCCACCAGGAGCAGTCTCTGGTGCCGGGGTTGTCGGTTGCCGAGAACATCTTCCTAGGAAGCCTACCGAAGAAATGGGGCAACCGTGTCGATTGGAAGACGCTTCATGCAGAGAGTACGAAGATTCTGCAGCGGCTGAAGTGCAGCTTCTCTTCCCGCGACTTGGTGAGCGGTCTCTCCATCGCCAAGAAGCAGATGGTCGAAATCGCCCGGGCCCTGGTCTTTACCCCCAAGGTGGTAGTCTTCGACGAGCCGACGGCTTCGCTGACCGATCATGAGAAACCAGTGCTCTACGACATCATCAACACCCTGCGCGAGCAGGGCGTGGCCATTGTCTACATCTCGCATCGCATGGACGAGATATTCCACCTCTCGCAGCGCATCTCGGTGCTGCGGGACGGTGAGTACAACGGCACGCTGGACACCGTCGACACCAACGAGGACGAAGTCACAAGGCTGATGATCGGTCGTAGTCTCGAGCTCGATCACGCCAGCAAGCCGAAGGAGTTCGGCGAGAACATGCTCGAGGTGCGCCATCTTACCGTCGATGGCGTGTTCGAGGATGTCAGCTTCCATGTCCGCAAGGGCGAGATCGTCGGCATGTATGGTCTGGTCGGGGCGGGTCGATCCGAGGTGGCGGAGACGCTGTTCGGTCTCAGGCGTCCCTCGGCCGGAGACATTCTTCTGGAAGGCAAGGTTGAGCACATCACCTCGTCACACGAGGCGGTCGCCCGGGGAATCGCATTGGTGCCGGAGGACCGCAAGGATCAGGGCCTGATCCTGGGAATGAACTGTCGCGACAACATGACGCTGGCGGGTCTAAGAACCGTCTCGTCCATGGGCTTCATGAGGGCCGGCACCGAGAAGGCCGTCTATGACAAATACCAGCAGGCGATGAAGATCAAGACGCCTGGCTGGCGCCAGAAGGTCGGCAACCTCAGTGGCGGCAACCAGCAGAAGATCGTCATCGGCAAGTGGCTGCACACCCATCCCAAGCTACTGATCCTGGACGAACCGACCCGCGGCATCGATGTGGGCTCCAAGGCCGAGATCCATGCGCTGATCAAGGAGCTGGCCAGGTCCGGCTATGCGGTGCTGGTGATCTCCTCGGATATGCCGGAAGTACTGGGCGTCAGCAACCGCATCATCGCGATGTATGACGGCAAGGTGACAGCCGAGTTCGACGGCGATTCGGTGACCGAGGACGCCCTGGTCCAGGCCATCACCGGCCAGTATGTCAGCGGTTCCAGCGAGCCCGAGCACCAGGCCACGGCTTGACATCGCGGTGCGGCGTGCCTGGCGAGTCACCGCTCGCCGGCCCCGTCGCCCCCACCCCCTCACGCAATCATGAGGACACTACCATGATGCCATTTGTCTACAATGGCCTGCCGTCGCGCGTCATCTTCGGCTCGGGAACCCTGTCGCGTCTTGCCGACGAGGTGCGCGAACTGGGCTGCCGGCGCGCCATCGTGCTGGCCACACCTCAGCAGGCGACGCAAGGGCGCAAGGTGCTCGAGCAGCTCGGCGAGCTCGGTGCGGGACTGTTCGCCGAGGCCCGGATGCACACCCCGGTGGAGATCACCGACCGGGCGATGCGTCAGGTCGAGGCGCTGGGTGCCGACTGTACGGTGGCCATCGGCGGTGGGTCCACCATCGGCCTGGGCAAGGCCATCTCCCTGCGTGCCGACCTACCCCAGGTGGCGATCCCTACCACCTATGCCGGCTCGGAGATGACGCCGATCCTCGGCGAGACCCAGGACGGCCTTAAGACCACCCAGCGCACGCTCAGGGTGCTCCCCGAGACGGTCATCTACGACGTCGACCTGACCCTCGGACTGCCGACCGCCATGTCCGGCACCAGCGGGATCAATGCCATCGCCCACGCGGTGGAGGCCCTGTATGCCAGGGACCGCAACCCGATCGTCTCGCTGATGGCGGAAGAGGGCATCGCGGCGCTGGCCCGCAGCCTGCCGGTGATCGCCCATGACCCCGAGAATGCGACCGCCCGCTCCGATGCCCTCTATGGCGCCTGGCTGTGCGGTGTCTGCCTCGGCTCGGTGGGGATGGCGCTGCATCACAAGCTGTGCCACACCCTGGGCGGTTCCTTCGACCTGCCCCACGCCGAGACCCACACCATCGTGCTGCCCCATGCGGTGGCCTACAACGCCGCTGCCGCCCCCGAAGCGATGTCGCACATCGCTCGTGCGCTGGGCGCCAGCGATGCCGCCGACGGACTCTTCGACCTGGCGTGTGCCGTGGGAGCGCCTCTCGCCCTGGCCGACATCGGCCTGAAGGAGGCCGACATCGTCCGAGCAACGGAGATCGCCACGGCCAATCCCTACTGGAACCCCCGCGAGATCGAGGCGGACGGCATCCGGCGGCTGCTGGAGAACGCCTGCGCTGGACGTCGCCCGGAATCCACGACGAGGACTGATTCATGAAGACGCTGCTGATCAACGCCACCGTCCTGACCTTGGATGCCGGAATCGGCGACCTGACCGACGGCCAAGTGCTGGTGGAAGACAGCCGGATCCTGGCCGTTGGCCACGACCTGGCGGCCGAGGGCGCCGAGGTCGTTGACTGCCGGGGCGGCATCCTGATCCCCGGACTGGTCAATGCCCATATGCACACCTGGCAGACGGCCCTGCGCGGTGTAGCCGCCAACTGGACGCTGCTCGAGTATTTCCGCCATGTGCATCGCGGTCTGGCCACCCTGTTCACTCCCGACGACATCCACATCGCTACCCGCATGGGGGCCCTCAACCAGCTCAACTGCGGCACCACCACGCTGGGTGACTGGTGCCACAACAACCCGACGCCGGCGCATACCGATGCGGCCATCAGAGGACTGCGGGAGTCGGGCATCCGGGCGGTGTTCTTCCATGGTTCACCCAAGCCGGATCCCAAGCCGGGTCAACCCCACTTCAGCGAGATTCCGCACCCCCGCAGCGAGGTCGAACGCTTGATCTCGGGGCCACTGGGCGCCCCTTCCGGCCACGTCAGCCTGGGGCTGGCCATCCTGGGGCCGCATTACTCGACCCTCGAGGTCACGCTGCACGATTTTGCGCTGGCCAAGGAATTCGGCCTGGTCGCCTCGATGCACCAGGGCGGCGGTCCCGCTGTCAGTCCCGGTGGTTGGGATGTGATCGAGGAGCAACTGGGACCGGACATCAACATCGTGCACGGGCATGGCCTGAGCGAAGACCAGCTGGCCCGCTTCTGCGACCAGGGCGTGACCTTTTCCATCGCGCCCGAGAACGAGATGACCCAGGGGCATGGCTTCCCGGTCACCGGCCTGGTACACCGCCATGGCGGCGTCGTCTCGCTAGGGGTGGATCTCGAGTCGGTGATTTCCGGTGACATGTTCTCGGTGGCGCGCATGGCACTGGGCATGCAGCGTGCCCTTGACAACGATGCCTCGCGACGCGCGCAGGGCAAGATTCCGGAGACCTCCACCATCACCACCCGGGAGGCCCTCGAGTGGATCACGCTGGGCGGTGCCCGGGCCTTGGGCCTCGAGGAGCGCATCGGCAGCCTGACCCCCGGCAAGCAGGCCGACCTGGTGCTGCTGGACACCCGACCGCTGAACATGCAGCCGCTCAGTGACCCCGTGTCGGCCGTGATCATGCAGGCGAGCCTGGCCAACGTCGACAGCGTCATGGTCGCCGGCGAGTTCCACAAGCGCAACGGACGCCTGCTGGCCGAGGTGGCCGACGGCATTGAGGTGCTCCAGGCCTCGGGCCACCGCATTTACAGCGAGCTCAAGGCACGCGAACACGAGTCACACGCACAACAGGAGACAGCCCAATGACAATCCATCACCAGGTGGCCTGGGTGGGCCTGGGCAAGCTCGGCCTGCCCATGGCGCAGCGCATCGCCCAGGAGGGCGTGGCCGTTCAGGGCTACGATCTGAGCGACGAGCGGCTCTCGCTGGCCGAGCAGGCTGGGATCCAGGCGCATCGCGACCTGACTGACGCCGTCGATGGCTGCCGGCTGGTGTTCGTCTCGATCCCCGACGATCGGGCGCTGGTCGCGCTCTGCCTCGGGCAAGGCGCGTTGATCCGGCACATGGCCCCGGGCAGCGTACTGGTGGAAACCAGCACTGTCAGCGTCGAGGCCTCCTCCCAAGTGGCAGAGGCCGCCGAGGCGCGGGGCATCGACTACCTGCGTTGCCCGGTCTCGGGCAATCCCGTGGCCGCCGAGGCCGGCACCCTCTCCGCCATGGTCTCCGGCTCGCGAGATGCCCTGGGCGATGCCCTGCCGGTCCTTCGGCACTTCACCAAGGCGCAATACTGGCTGGGCGAGGACGAGCAGGCGCGCTTCGCCAAGCTGGCCATCAACCTGATGATCGCAGTCAGCGCCGGCATGCTGGGGGAGGCCCTGGCCATGGCCCGCAAGGGCAATATCGCCTGGGAGGCAATGCTCGAGCTGGTCGCCGACAGCGCGGTGGGCTCGCCGATGGTGCAGTACAAGGTGCCGCCGCTGCGCGAGCGGGACTTCACCTCCACCTTCTCGGCCACCCAGATGGCCAAGGATCTCGACCTGATCCTCGGCTGCGCCCACGATGCCGGCGTCCCAGTGCCGCTGGCCGCCCAGATGCGCGAGGCCTACACCTCGCTGATTGCCACCGGCCACGGCGAGGACGACTACATCGCCACGATCCATCACACCGAACGCCTGGCGGGGCTTGCGGCCCTTGAGCCGGCTACCGACCCCCAGGGGATGACGTCATGAGAAACCTCAATGCCGACAACATCACCGATGCCGTGATCACGCAGTTCGCCGGCTGTGATGATGCGCGCCTCAAGTGCGTGCTCGACAGCCTGGTGTACCACCTGCACGCCTTCATCCGTGATGTCGAACCCACCGAACAGGAGTGGACCCAGGCTATCGATTTTCTGACCCGTACGGGGCAGATGTGCGACGACAAGCGCCAGGAATTCATCCTGCTCTCCGACACTCTGGGCGTGACGATGCTCGTCGATGCCATCAACCATCAGACCTCGGACCCGATGGTCACCGAAAGCACCGTGCTGGGCCCCTTCTACGTCGCTGACCCGCCTGCCGCCAACCAGGGCGAGGCGATCGATTGGGGCGTGGAAGGCGAGCCCCTGTTCGTGGAGGGCAGAGTACATGATGAACGTGGTGAACCGCTCGCTAACGTCGTCATCGACGTCTGGCAGTCCGACGGCGATGGCTTCTACGACGTCCAGAAAGAGCTCGACAGTGCCTCGCTGCGCGCGCGATTCACCACCGATGAACGGGGGCGCTACGCCTTCTGGACGGTGACGCCCTCGCCCTATCCGATTCCCACAGACGGGCCGGTCGGCAAGATGCTCGAGGTTACTGGGCGCCATCCCTACCGGCCGGCCCATGTGCATTTCATGCTGATGGCCGAGGGTCACGACAGCCTGGTGACTCAGGTGTTCGCCGAGAACGATCCCTACCTCGATTCCGATGCTGTCTTCGGCGTCAAGGACTCGTTGGTCATGGTTTACGCGCTGCTGCCACCAGGCAAGGCACCGGATGGTCGGTCCATGCAAACCCCTTACCGCTACCTGAAATATGACTTCGGCTTGCAGGCAAGCTGAAGGTCGCAAAGCAAGCCATTAACCGTAAAGAAGAGGAATGACACATGACTGCCATTGATCAGAATGCTCGTGAAACGCTTTTTATCGAAGCACGGACTCATAATGTCTGGCAAGACAGGAGTGTCAGTGAAGAGACCCTGCGTGAGCTCTATCACCTGATGCACTTCGGTCCGACCTCCATGAACTGCCAGCCGCTGCGCATTCTCTTCCTGAAGACGCAGGAAGCCAAGGAGCGGATTCGTCCGGCTCTTATGCCTGGCAACCAGGAAAAGACCATGCAATCCCCGGTGGTCGCTGTCCTGGGATACGACACGAATTTCTACGAGCATCTACCGCGGATGTTTTCGCATAACAAGGATGCCAAGTCGCTGTTCGAGGGCAAGACGGACTTCATCAATACCACCGCTTTCCGCAACAGCTCGATCCAGGGGGGGTACCTGATTCTGGCAGCACGCTCTCTTGGCCTGGATGTCGGACCGATGTCCGGTTTCAATAATGCGGTGGTGGATGAAGAGTTCTGGCCGGAAGGCAATGTAAAAAGTAATTTTCTGTGCAATCTCGGTTACGGGGATCATTCAACCTTATTTCCGCGTCAGGAGCGGTTCGAGTTCGACGAGGTGTGCGAGTTCCTGTGACGCGGGTGGCCAGGAGGCACTCACGACGCCCTGCAGCGGGGTGATCACGGGATGAACAGCAAGGATTCCTCCATTGGGTCGTGGTCGACACGGCCCTTTTTTCTTCTTGAAAGGCTGAGAGGCGTGCATGGGGTACGAATGGCAGTTGGTGGCATTGATGATCGTGGCGGTGCTGATAACCGGCATCTCGAAGTCGGGGTTCGCCGGCGGTGTTGGGGTGGTGGCAGTGCCATTGATCTCGCTGAAGGCGAGCCCGGCCTTCGCCGCGGCCATCATGCTGCCCCTGTTGATCATCATGGATGTCTTCAGTCTCAGGGCCTGGTGGCGCCAGAGCGTCGGCCGTGTCCTGTGGCTGATGCTGCCTCCGGCGGCGCTGGGAGTCGTGGTCGGCTATCTCACCTATGGCACCTTCAGCGATGACCTGCTCAAGGTGGTCTTGGGAGTGTTCTCAATTCTGTTCGGCTGCTGGGGCTTGTTGAACCCCTTGCGGGAACGGGGCATGCCAGACGGCGTCGGCGCCCTGTGTGGCGGTATCGCCGGTTTTACCAGCTTCATCGCCCACGCGGGAGGCCCGCCGCTCAACTTCTACCTGTTGCAGAAGTCGCTTGGCAAGGAGGCCTTTCTCGGCACGGCAGTGGTGTTCCTGGCCGCCATCAACCTGGTCAAGCTGGCGCCCTATGGCCTGCTAGGCCTGCTGACCCTCGAGAACCTGTTCGTGGCCATGTCGCTGACGCCGGTTGCCTGGCTGGGGGTGCACCTGGGCCTGGTGATCCAGAAGCGAATTGCCGGTGAGCTATTCTTCAGGATAGCCCTCGGGCTCTTGATCCTGCTCGGCATCCGGCTGGTTGTCGACGGTGGCTGGTGACGATGGGTTTGGTTTTTTGTCTGGCGGGAGGCAGTGAACAGCACTTTGTTAAGTCTTCCCGCTGACGCCGGAGGTGGGCATGAGTGATCTCCCCGACGATAGTCACCTGGAGGGGCCTTACGACACGCTGTCGCAAACCCCGAGGCCGAGGATTTCCAACACGGAGTTTGCGCGTTTCATCGACTTTATCGAGAAGTTCGAGGACGAGACCGAGCAATCGCTCTCGATGTCCCATGGTTACCGGGAGCTGCGCATGATGATCCATCTCATGCGCAACCATCTGGCGGGTCGAATGACGACCCCCACCTCGCTTGCCGATGCATCGGGGTTGTCGTATGGGACGGCGAAGCGTGGCATCGAGAATATCCTCGAGCGTGGCCTCATCATTTCCCGGCCTAGGACGAAGACCGGAAAGACCGTCTCGCTTCACCCTTCTCCCCGCTTACTCGAAGAGTGGGAAGCCTATGCCAGTCGAATAAAATCCCTTCTGGAATCCGTGTTCGGTATGGATGTCAACTCAGAGCAGGGGCGTCAGATTTTCCTCGGGGTCTCCTATTCATCGGCTCGTGTTATCTCGCCACCCACCGTTCTCCCCAGTCGCCTTGAATTGAAGGGCGGGCTTCGCGTTCTCATGCATGCAGATCCGACCTTCATGGCCATGCATAACCTCAAACGTCAACTGGAGATCATTTTTGGACTCGAGATCAAGAACAAGGCAAAATCGATAGATGCGCTACGCGAAGAAATCCTTGCCAACGCGAGGCTGGAAAAATCTCGCTACGATATTATGGCCTGTGACCTACCTTGGTTTGGTGAGCTTGCGTCAAAAGGCGCCTTGATGCCACTCGACCAACTGCTGAAAAACGGTGGTCATGACTTGACAGACTTTCACTCTGTCGCCATCCAAAGTTCTCGCTATCAAGGCAAGCAGTACGGGATTCCAGTTCAGACTACGCCGGAGCTCTTGTGCTATCGACAGGATCTATTTGAACAGGAAGGCATTCATCCCCCGAAAACCAGCGAGGGAGTTGTTGAGGCAGCGAAGCGATTGCATGCTCCGAAAAAGGGGCAGTATGGCATTGCATGGAATGCTGCCAGGGGAACGCCTCTTGGTCACTCATTTGCTTTCATTATGGCCACCTTCGGCCAGCCGATCATCAACCTGAAGCCCGTCCTTGGGGGGTTCGAGTTTCAGAACGTGAAAGGCGAAGAACATCGGCCCATGTTTACGTCGGATGCGGCATTCCGTACCGTGGAGTACATGCTGGATTTGCTGAAATACTCTCCCCCTGGTATTCTCGATATGTCGTGGTATAGTCGGGCTAAGTCGTATGCGTCAGGGCAGGCTGCCATGGCCTATTGTTATACGCTGCTGGCGCCATTATTCGAATTGAAAAGTGATTCCCCGGCCCGGAAGAACACCGGTTATCTTCCTCACCCTGCCGGGCCTGAAAGTCATTCTATCGCCCCCATCGGCGGTTATTCCCTGGCGATCCCAGCCAACATTGCCGAGGACAGACTGGAAGACGTCTGGACAGCGCTACAGCAACTCACATCCGCAAGCATGACCAAGCTCTACCTCATGAATGGTAGTCTCGCGAACCCGAGGTTCAGCGTTAGTAACGACCCTGAGGTGTCCTCTATCGCCCCATGCATTGCCACTGTCGACAGAATGGCTAAAGAGGGAATCCTGCAGGCCTGGCCACGACCTCCTGTGCCCGAGATCACCGAACTCATCGGCATCGCCGGCCACGAGATCTTTGAGGTCCTCGATGGCCGGCGTTCCATCAAGAAGGCCCTGTCCATGGCGCAGGACAAGGCCGACAAGCTGATGAGACGAAAGGGATACTATTGAAGAAGGAAGAAGGGGACTTCCGGGGTGGTACGTCTAACCTATGTTGCAATACCATACCCGGAACCCCGGATATGGTATTGTGGAAGTTTCACTGAGGTATCACTGCATGATCATGCCGCCATCGATCATCAACAACTGTCCGGTCATGTAGTCCGACTCTTGACTGGCCAGGAAGGAGGCGGTACCGACGACATCTTCCGGATAGGAATAACGCTTCATCAGGATCATCTTTTCCGCGAGCTGGTCCATCGACTGGCCTTGCTTGTCGAACTTGCCAATGCTCACCAAATCCTTGTCCAGTTGCTCCCACAGTTCCGTACGCACCACGCCGGGGCCATAGCCGTTGACGGTGATGTTGTGGTCCACCAGCGCCTTGGCACCACCATTGATCATGGCCAGCACGGCGTGCTTGCTGCACGAATAGGGCACCACATCATCAAACGCCTGGCGCGACAGGATGGAACCCACATTGATGATCTTGTAGGGGCCATTCTCCTTGCCCTGATTGATCATTTGCTTGGCAGCTTCCTGCATGCCGATCAGGCAACCCAGGGCATTGACGTCCATGATCTGATGCCAGTTTTCCTCGGTGATATCGAGGAACATCAGCGGCTTGTTGATGCCGGCGTTGTTGACCATCACATTGAGACTACCGAAGGTCTCGACGGTGGACTGCACGGCGGCCTGCATCTGTTCACGATCCGTGACGTTTAGCTGGATGGCGATCGCCTTGCCACCCTTGTCAGTGATTCGCTTGACGACTTCCTCGCAGCCTTCGAGGTTGATGTCGGCGACACACACGCTGGCACCTTGTTCGGCATAATGCTCGGCGACGGCGGCACCCATTCCACGGGCGGCACCAGTAATCAAGCAGTTCTTTCCCTCGAGACGCATCTTGTCCATCTCGTTTCACCTCTTGATATTGTTGGAGAGCAAATAAATGGCATGGAAGCCATGTCATTACCGGGTTGACGGTGGTCAGAAACCCCACCAGCTTCGGGCGAGGTCTTGCCAGGTATTACTTGCGATATGAGCCAGGCGAGGAGTGCTTGTTGTCCTGCCTTGCTAAATGGCATTGTCAGCGTGGCGGCTGGGAAGTGACAGTTTGCATCCGGGCTATTATGACCAGACTGGATGTTTTGGCCTGTAGCGCCGGAATACGGGAGTAATGGTGGGCCGGGCAAGGGCTACCGGAAGTGTCAGAGCCGCGCCAGGGCGTCCTCTAGACCGTGCAGGTCCCTGGCAGAGACGACGTCGTCGGGGAAGGGGGAACCGCTCGGATCGGCGGTGATGCCGACGAAACGCATACCGTTGGAGCTGGCGGCGCGGAAATCGTTGTAGGAATCGTCGAGCGTCGCCGAGAGCAGGTGTTGAATGCCGAATAGCTGACACCGGTGGCGTGAGGTAGTCCACCAAAGAAGCCGCGAAAAATACCAAGCGCCCCGCCTGTGATCGACAGGCGGGG